>CAZDQR010000177.1:0-6847 GCA_964507315.1 uncultured Roseivirgaceae bacterium | reverse complement strand
ATCAATCTTCTGCATATGCCTCCACTGGTAGGCAGCTACACATTAAGTTTCGATCACCATAGGCATCATCCACACGAGCAACCGATGGCCAAAACTTATTACCTTGTACGAAAGGCAAAGGATAGGCAGCGGTTGCTCTTGAATAAGGGTGAGTCCATTCATCTGCTGTAATTTCTGCAGCAGTATGAGGTGCATTTTTTAGCACATTATCAGCGGCATCCGTTTTACCAGAAGTTACGGCATCAATTTCTTTTTTAATACTTAAGAGCGCATCGCAAAAACGATCCATCTCCTCTTTAGTCTCACTTTCTGTTGGCTCTATCATTAATGTGCCAGGTACAGGAAACGAAACTGTGGGTGCATGAAAACCGTAATCCATTAATCGCTTAGCAACATCTACTACTTCAATGCCATCAGATTTAAATTGTCTAAAATCAACAATCATTTCATGGGCACATCTACCATTTGCTCCACTGTATAAAATAGGGTATTCGGTTGCTAATCGTTCTTTTATATAGTTTGCACTAAATATGGCATACTTGGTTGCTTCTTTTAAGCCTTCACCTCCCATCATTGCAATGTAGGCGTGGCTCACAATAGCTACGCTTGCACTGCCCCAAGGAGCTGATGAAATGGAAGTAATTGCCTTGTCTCCTCCTGCTTTTACCACAGAGCTACCAGGTAAAAATGGAGCTAAGTCACTCGTAACACAGATTGGCCCTACTCCAGGACCACCGCCACCGTGAGGAATAGCGAATGTTTTATGAAGATTCAAATGGCAAACATCGGCACCAATAGTACCTGGGCTCGTTAGCCCAACTTGTGCATTCATATTCGCGCCATCCATATAAACCAGTCCACCATTTTCGTGTATGATATTACAGATATCAACGATGCTTTCTTCAAAAACTCCGTGGGTAGATGGATATGTTACCATCAATGCCATTAAGTTCTCTTTGTTTTCTTCGGCTTTTGCCTTGAGGTCGGCTACATCAATATTTCCATGATCATCCGAAGCCACTATAATTACTTTAGAACCAGCCATTACCGCACTTGCAGGATTGGTACCGTGGGCCGAAGCAGGAATTAAAGTAACATTTCTATTATCATCTCCTCTATCGTGGTGATAGGCCTTGATAACCATTAGACCAGCATACTCCCCTTGTGCACCACTATTAGGCTGTAATGAAGTAGCTGAAAACCCCGTGATTATTGCTAGCCAATCCTCTAATTCATGTAACATTTGATGGTAGCCTTTGGCTTGATCAAACGGAATAAATGGGTGGAGTTGCGAAACTTTAGGCCATGTTAAAGGCAACATTTCAGAGGTCGCATTCAACTTCATAGTACACGATCCAAGGCTTATCATTGAATGTGTTAAGGATACATCCTTATTCTCTAATCGCTTGATATAACGTAGCATTTCGTGCTCTGCTTTATAGCTATTAAACACAGGATGTGTCATAAAAGCAAGCGTACGTTGATGCGAAGCTGGCATGGCAACTTCTTGTTCCGCTGCCTCTGCATTATTGGGCTTAGCAGAGGTTATAGAAGAAAGCACATTAATGATAGCCTCTAATGTTTCGAATCGAGTGGTTTCATCCAAGGAAATACCGATAACATTATTACCAAAATACCTGAAATTCATTTCTGCGGATTCCGCATTATTCTTTAAGTCTTTATCTGAAGTTCCTTCAGGTAAGGTTAATTTTAGCGTATCAAAATAATACTCATTGGATTGTGTATATCCTAGTGTTTCTGCCTGGCTGGCTAAGTGCTGAGCTAACCCATGAATACGGCCTCCAATTTTCTTTAGCCCATCTGGGCCGTGATACACCCCATACATACCTGCCAACACACCCAATAAAACTTGTGCTGTACAAATATTAGAAGTAGCACGCTCACGCTTAATATGCTGCTCCCTAGTTTGCAAGGCCATGCGATAGGCATTATTGCCATTAGCATCTAAAGAAGCCCCAATAATTCTACCTGGTAATTGCCTTTTATACGTTTCACGCGTTGCTAAAAATGCAGCGTGAGGGCCTCCATACCCAAGAGGCACACCAAAACGTTGTGAGTTACCAATGGCAGCATCTGCTCCCATTTCGCCTGGAGATTTAACAAATACCAAACTCATTAAATCAACGCCCATACAAACTAGTACCGAATTTTCGTGTGCTTGGGTTATAAAATCAGTGTAATCATTAACAGCTCCATTATTATCAGGATTTTGAATGTAAACACCGTATAAATCTTCATTAGAGAAATCAACCTCACTTAATATACCAACCACCAAGTTAATATCGTGAGAGCCTGCTCTTGTTTTTAGCACATCTAATGTCTGAGGAAAAATATCTTCTGATACAAAAAATGTTCTTGCCTTTTTCTTTGGCCCTTTTTGAACGGCCGAAAGCATATACATAGCTTCTGCTGCTGCAGTTCCTTCGTCTAATAAAGAGGCGTTAGATAAATCCATCCCTGTTAGATCGGAAACCATGGTTTGAAAATTCATCAAGGCTTCGAGTCGCCCTTGTGCAATTTCAGCTTGATAAGGTGTATAGGCTGTATACCAACCTGGATTCTCCAAAATATTACGTTGAATAACAGGAGGCATATGCGTATTATAATAGCCCATTCCGATAAACGAACGATATACTTTATTCTGAGCAAAACTAGCTCTCAAGTGATCGATGTACTTCCGTTCAGTCTTTGCTTCTGGTAATTTAAGATCTTCTTTCAGACGAATGTTTTCAGGTACCGTTTGGTCAATAAGCTCATCTACTGAACTAAGCCCTAATAAGTCCAACATCTCCTTTGTTTGGTTCGAATCAGGACCAATATGCCTTGATTTAAATTCCTCCGTATAATGCAAATCTATCTTCATCTAACTTCTATTTTTGGTTGATAAATATGACTGCAAATCTAACAGAAAGCCTACGGAAAAGGGAGTGTCTAAACTGAAATTTTACCGCTTATAATTTAGCTCACTTGATAAATCTAAAATCCTTTATTTTCGCATATAACAAAAAAGTGACTATGAAAAGATTAGGGATTATACTGCTCTTATTTATTGGGGTATTTGCAGCAAAAGCACAAGAGGACATTATGCGCAAATATGCCGCTGATATTGATCAGGCAGAAATGGTAGAAATTCTCACCATTTTATCTTCCGATGCGTTGGAAGGAAGAGAAACAGGTGAACGTGGGCAAAAAATGGCTGCTGCTTTTATAGCAGACTATTTTGAGCGGCTTGGATTAAAAGCGGTTGTGCCAACAGAAAATGGTATGAGCTATTACCAAAAATTTGATTTGGAAAGTAGCAAGCCTGGCACTACCTATTTAAAAGCAAATGGCGTTTCGTTCGATAATGGAAAAGAAGTACTCTATTATGGATCCGCAAATTTATCTGCGCCACTATCTGGCTCAACTGTTTTTGCAGGAGCTGGTTCCGATGAAGAGTTTGCTTCTATTAAGGCAGAAGGCAAGATTGTGATCATAGACGGGTCAACAGGGTTCTTTCAGCAATGGAAAGATCTAATTGCCAAAGGCTATGAGCACGATGCTTCTTTGGTAATTATTATTGGCAAAGAAACAGACGAGGATTTCAATAATATCGTATCGCAGTATGGAGGTTATTTTATGGGATCAAGGCTTGGATTTAAACAAGAAGATGCCAAAAATCTAGGAGCATTCTTAGTGGGGCCATCTACAGCCGCTGCCCTTTTAGGATCTACTCAAGACAAAATGAGTAAAGCTGTAGCTGATAAAAAATTGGCTAAAATAAAAGGAGCTTCGGTAGAATACTTAACATCAAGAGATGTTAAAATAGTAGGCACAGAAAATGTACTTGGCTTTATGGAAGGCACCGATAAGAAAGATGAAATTGTAATTATTACTGCTCATTACGATCATATTGGGAAACAAGGCGAAGAAATTAATAATGGAGCAGATGACGATGGTTCTGGGACAACCTCCGTACTAAAAATGGCTAAAGCATTTACTAAAGCGAAAGCCGAAGGACACGGCCCTAGAAGAAGCATTTTATTTATGACCGTAACCGGTGAAGAAAAAGGCCTTTTAGGCTCTGAATATTATACCAACAACCCTATATTCCCTTTAGCCCAAACAGTGGTAGATTTAAACATTGATATGGTTGGCCGTACAGATGAAGCCCACGAAGATGATCGTGAGTTTGTTTATTTAGTTGGTTCTGATAAGCTTTCTAGTGAACTACACGAACTAAGTGAGAAAGCCAATGATACGTTTACCAATTTAACCATTGATTATACGTATAACGATCAAGACCACCCCGATCGAATTTATTACCGATCGGATCACTGGAACTTTGCTAAGAATAATATCCCAGTAATATTCTACTTTAATGGCACCCACGATGATTACCACCAACCCACAGATACTGTGGATAAAATTGAATTTGACCTCTTACAAAAAAGAGCTCAATTGGTATTTTACACGGCTTGGGTAATTTCGAATAGAGAGGAACGATTGGTTGTAGATGTACCTACAGATGAAAAGGTAGAAACGCATTAACGAAGCATTAACTTTATAATAAAGGCGACTTATGGTCGCCTTTATTATTGTTTCGTAGTGCACCCATAAATTCTAAATCGTATATACGAATTGGCTAAGATCCCTTCGGGATGACTTGCTTTGGGTGAAAATATTAAAGATTGATTATCAGTAACGACTTGAATTAAGGACAATTTTCCCTAAGAACAAAGTAAAACCTTAGCATAATTCAGTTTTTAACTGTAATTTTCCTATCTAAAACCAAGACAATGGAAAGTATCAATGAATTAGGCAAGGCGCCCAAAATAATATTAGCCGCTATATCTATAATTATGGGACTACTCCTTCTGGCATACGGTGCTGGTTTTGCAGTTGGGAAAATCGAAAAATTATTCTTTTAATTTTTACTACTAACTCTACTATGAAAAGCTTAATCCTTAAGAACAAGTCTAGCTTTAATGTCCTCTTTATAATTGCTGCCTATATGTGGATAGCATTTGGAGCTAGTTATCTGGCTCATTTTATTTTGCAATAAAATTTAGGAGAGCGGCATTAAGCCACTCTCCCAATTCGTCCCCGTTTTGTCATTTCGTAGTGCAACGAAGAAATCTTAGCCATTTAGCAAGGACTGGTATTGGGGCTAAGACCCCTACGGGATGACTTGCTTAATTGTAGAACTATTTTCTAAACTCAAACCCATTTGGAAAACGACCAGATGCAAAATTCTCTAGTTCAGTTCCATCAGCATTGTATCGAATAATAGTGCCATTATTGGCTCCATTACTTCTGCCAACGTAAATTGTTTCATCTGCAGGACTTACTCCTAACCCATAAAAATTATCTCCACTAATTAGAGCTTCTAGTGGCGCAGAGGATGCAGAGTTATCAATTGAATAAACTCGTGCAGGAGCGCCCCAAGGAGTACACAAATAATAGATTTTTGACCCATCTCCATTGGCTGCAATAGATTTAGCACTACTTGCTGTTTCAAATGACGTAACGCGATTAGTAGTTAAATCTATTTTTGATAAATTACTAGAAATATAATCGTTACTTAATACCCAAAGCCTCCCATTCCCGTCTTCAGCAAATAAACGAGGCCCATTAGCAACGTTAATACCATCTACAAACTCATCTGTTTCTGAATCAATTACTTGCACTTTATTAGTGCCTGATGCGGCAACATACACCTTTAATCCAAGTGCAATCATTCCTTCTACACCATTCTCAGAATTAAGTGTTTTAGTTACCGAGTAATTGGCGAGATCAATCACTGCGATAAATGAATCTGGAGTTTGATAATTAGCATCATAAGGCCCCCAATTACTTACATACCCCTTTCCATTGGCCACAGTCATATACCTAGGCACGTTTAACCCATCACTAATAGTAGCTATGTATTTAAATGTTTCAGCTTCAACCACTACAATTTTATTCCCACTTTGATCAAGTAGGTAAGACTTGTCTTCATAAGTAAACATTGATTGAAATGTACCTGAAACTGCTTCTAAATTCACCTCTTGATAAATATCTTGAGTTGTTGTTGAGCTGGTTGGATCAAAAAATCCGAAGGTACCATCTGCATCTCCAAAATTTCCTTCGTTTACAACTACAACACCAACAGCAAATTCTCCCCTTGGCACTTCTTCCTCTTTTTTACACCCACTGGCTACCACTAAAAATGCTAATACATACAGGTAGGATAATCTAAAATTTCTCATGTTTTTTTTTATTAAAATTGATTTTTATGCCTGCCAAAAAACTGATTCCCGGCATAGCTCTGTTTATAATTGATTGATAATTTGTATTCGTAATGTTATTGGTATCTAGGTAAAGCTGCGCACTCCAGTTAGTCATCCTAAATCGGTAGCTCGTTCTGGCATTTAACAAAGCATAGCCAGGCACTTCCGTTTCATTATCACCTGTAATAAAACGTTTACCTGTAACAACCGTATTTAGCTGAAATTGCCATTTGCCTGCATTTAGTTGCCCTGTTATATTTCCATTATGAAATGGCACATAAGGCAATTGCTTACCTGCTGAACGGTCATACTCGTCTAATGCTTCTTGATTAGTTGATTTAGTATAGGCATAGTTTAACCAACCTTTTAGTTGAGTACTCCCAAGCTGTTTTTCAACACCTGTTTCTAGCTCTACCCCAAACCCTTTTACTTTTCGTTTATTTTCTGGGCTCCAAACAGCTCCATTGGGCAACCATAATATCCAGTTATCTACCCAGAGTTGGTAGGCCGTTCCAGTAATCCAAAAAGGAGTATCTGTCGTATTCTTTAAGTCAAATCCAATTTCAGCATTTATA
>CAZDQR010000176.1:0-6863 GCA_964507315.1 uncultured Roseivirgaceae bacterium | reverse complement strand
CAGTTTCGAACATCCCTCCAACCCAAGCGGGGATATTATGAGCAAAACAATATTCGATCATTTCGATAGTATTATATAGGCCTCCTACTCTACCTGGCTTTATATTAAGTTCAGAAAGACTATTTTTTTGCTCAATAAGTTGCCCAAGCGTTTCCACCTCCTCATCAGGACAATTAATTAATTTAGAATTCTCTTTTTCAAACTCTTGCTGCAAATAGGAGTTTCCTGGAGCAAATGGCTGCTCAATCATAAACCCAAGAGAAGCAAACTGCTCCAGCGCTTCAAAATCACAACTTGTAAAGGAGCCATTGGCATCAAAACTTAAATTGGGATGCTTGCTACCTTTTAAACTGTCAATTATTGTTGGATTAGCATACTTAGGATTGATTTTAAATTTTAAGCGCTTATACCCTTCTTCTTCAGCCTCTTTAATTGATTTCTGCATCTCCACCCCATTCTCAAATAAGCCCATGGAAATACCAACTGGCACTTTATTTAAACGAGGTCGATCCCAAGCTTCTAAGATACCATTGCCTGTTGTTCTACGAATGGCATCGTTCATCGCAAACTCTATGGCTGCTTTAGTAAAATTCCATCCTCTAATTTTTGATAAGGCAGCAAGTACCGTATCATAGGTAGTTGCTTGCTTTAGTAGCGGAAAAACAAACTCTTGTATTACCTGAATGGCTCCATCAACATACTCGTGAGAATAGAATGGGTCTGGCCGGCAAGAGCACTCGCCATAGCCTACAACGCCTTCCTTGGTATGCCATTTAACAATCAAGGCTTTGCGAGAAGTACGCACTCCAATGGCCGAGCGAAATGGTTTTAGTTGTGGCAATTCAACCACTACTAACTCCAACTTAGCCAGAGAAACTTCTGTACTTAAAAATGTAGTAATTGACGATGGAACAAAAGTCATTAACTTTTAACAGCCTCCTTATAGTGGAATCGTTTTTCTGATTTTATTTCATCTGCCACCTTATGAGGCACAAATTCTTCCCAACCTTCTTCTCCATTTCTAATCATATCAAGTACATGGTCAGAAATAATGTGTAGGTTTTTTTCAGAAACATTAGACACAGGAATAAGTTTTTTATTATCCAATAAATATTGGAACATGCCCTTCTGGTTTTGTGGTACTACAAAATCATCTAGCGTATAAATCTCGTCAGATCCTTTTTTTAATGAAGGGTACACATAAAACTTAACATCACGACCAAAAAGAATTCCAAAAGCTTCTAAAATTCCACCTTTCAAATTCTCATAATATTTCTCCTCAAAAATATTATGAAGGTTGTAAATTCCTAGAATAAGCCCAATTCTACGATCCTTGGTCATTCTAGTAATATGCCTTACCAAACGATAGTACTCTGTATAATTAGAAATAAGCACATTTTGACCCAATGAACAAAGCTGATCTACCCTGTTCATAAAATCAGTTTTATCAATATCTCCCCCCACTTCTAAATCTTGCAGGGTAAGCTCTGTTAGCACTACAATATTCTCCTTAACTACGCCATCTTCTTTTTTAAAACGCTTCCTCCCACAAAATAACATATCTACATTTACATGCGTTACGGGTCTAAATCTACCTCTAAGAATTAGTACATTCTTTTTATAAAGCGCTTCAGAAGGCATTAACACATTACCCGTAGGGCCAAACATCGCAGCCCGAGTAAACCCATGCTTTACCAAGATTAAACTCATTAATCGGTTATCAACGTGTTGAAAGTCTGGGCCTTCTAATCGAAACATATCAATTTCAATTCTGTGCTGGCGAAACCCATCAACTAACGATAATAAAAACTCTTCTGGATCCTTTATAAAATAACAAGCGTAAAGCAAGTTCACACCCATTCTACCTAAAGCCTCTTGTTGCCAATTGGCATCTTGATCCTTTAATACTACGTGAAAAACACACTCATTAGTTTCTCCTTCTGGACTTAATTGAAACTTGCATCCTATCCAACCATGCCCTCTGTTGGTACGGGCGTAGTTTAAGGTTTCAACAGTGTTGGCAAACGAAAAAAACTTGGTATATTTAATTCGATGTGGTAATCGCTCATTTAAGAGGTCCATCTCCTTATCAAGCATTGCTTGAAGGCGTTCTTCGCACACGTATCGCCCTATTTTTCCATAAATAGCATCTGAATAGGCCATGTCGTAGGCCGACATAGTTTTGGCAATTGTCCCTGAGGCTCCCCCCGATTTAAAAAAAATAGCTGCTACTTCTTGCCCTGCTCCAATCTCTGCGAACGATCCATAAATTGTGGTATCAAAATTTATGGCTAAGGCTTTTTCTTTGGTTGATAGTCTTTTCTTAACTTCCATTGGTTGAAATTATGGCTCAAAAGTAACTGATTTACACGTTTGCAAAAGAATAATGCCTTTATATTTTCGCTGATTATTGTCAGTTAAAAAACTTATTTTTTTTGATGATATTCGTTATTGCAGTTATGTTGACTTTTAACTAACTTAGGCAAAAACCAAATCTATTAGCTTTATGGAAGTTCTCGATTTTATCACCATTCTAATTGTTCTTGCTGCCTTTTTTTTGCTAGTTAATGTAAAAATTCTTAAACTGCCTTCCACCATTGGGTTGATGATAATGGCACTCAGCCTTTCTCTGTTTATCATTTTTGGAGAAATGATTTTTAAAACACTTAGCAACATGGCTCATAGCCTTATGACTGAGTTCGATTTTTCTAAAGTCCTATTTCAAGTAATGCTAAGCTTCTTGCTTTTTGCAGGGGCTCTGGAGCTTGATTTGCGGAAACTCGGAGAAGAAAAGTGGATCATACTGATACTGGCAACCACAGGTGTTCTTATATCAACCTTTATTGTTGGGTATGGCATGTATTTTATATTGCCTTATGTAGGCATTCAATTAGACTTAATTTATTGTTTGCTTTTTGGAGCATTAATATCTCCTACTGATCCTATTGCCGTTCTAGCGATGATTAAAAAATCGGTGGTATCTAAAAGTTTGGAAGCTCAAATTGCAGGGGAATCACTTTTTAATGATGGAATTGGTGTAGTTGTTTTCTTAACCATTTTACATATTGCACAGGCTGGAGCAGGAGCACATATAAGTCCTGCAAGTATTGGTATCTTATTTGGGCAAGAAGTTTTTGGAGGCGTAATTCTTGGAGCAGTATTCGGGTATTTAGGCCTTAAACTTTTAATGATTATTGAAAATGAGCATACTGAAATTGAAGTACTAGTTACGTTATCGATGGTTCTTGCTGGAGCTAGCATAGCAGAAATGCTGCACGTTTCTGGCCCACTAGCTATGGTTACTATGGGCTTATTTGTAGGTAATAAAGGCCGTAGTGCTGAGCTAGAAAATGCAGCAGGAGAATACGTATATAAATTTTGGCACTTAATGGATGAAGCAATGAATGCCATATTATTCATATTAATTGGGATGCAAATCATTGTTATCAATTGGAATATGGATTATATTTTGGCAGCTCTAATTGCCATAGGTGTTGTACTCACAGCCCGGTTATTTGGTGTTGGAATACCTGTTTCTATATATAGATTAAAATCTCCTATACCGAAATACACCATTAGAATTCTTACTTGGAGTGGATTACGAGGAGGAATATCTGTGGCTTTAGCATTATCACTATACGAATTTTCTAAAAATGGCCAAATGGTACCCGAAACCGTAGATTTAATTATTGTAATGACTTATTGTGTGGTACTGTTCTCCATTGTAGTGCAAGGGCTTACTGTCAAAAAGTTATTTGCGTTGGCTGCTGGAGGGATTAAGGAAGATGATAAGTAACTAATTAATTTTACCACTTAAACAACGACCAAAATGAAATTACAGAAAATTACTAACCGAGATATTAAAGTATTCTTTTTTGGAATGCTTACAATGCTTGCTTTAGCAACTGCATACGACTGGGAAAACAATTGGGCAGAGTTTCAGAGAGGATGGAATGATGCTGGTCGTGCTTCCAATTCAAGCAGCAATTAGTCGAAAAACATCCAATAGAAGCCAAAATCAATCAAACTTCGTTTCCCCACATAACTTGGTGCAGCAAAATAAGTTTCTTTGGTAAAGGCATCTACAATGTTATTGTACTTGAAAAATACAAAAGCGTGCCCCACTTTTACGTTTATGTAAAAATCAGAAATTAAAAATGCCGGAACTAAAAAATCGTCTTGGATAAAAAACTGACTGGTAGAAACGCGATAATCGGGAGCAAAATAATCTGATTTCCAATGGTTATCAAGGCCAACCTGCCAATCTAAATTGCCACCAAAAGAAATATCGTGCAAATACACGTTTAAATTGGCCATTACTTTGGGTACAGGAAAAACTTCTGTACTATCGCCACCTAGCGTAGTATAAAGCAATTCCCCTTCTACATATAATTTATTCAGTGGATTTACTAAAAATTTTGCACCAAGAGTGAGCATGGTTGTTGTACCATCTAACTGAGCAGGCTTCGCTTCTTTATCATAAAACACATAGTTTGTAAATGATGAAAAAGTGGCCTCCGGCTTAATAAATCCATGCAACTTTAAGTTATACGTATAACTCCCATCTACTTGCAAGGCTTTTATTGTTGTAAAATCATTTACCCAATAATCGTGATTACCCAAGTAAGCACGTTCCATATAAGTAGCCTCATACTGTTGTGTTGTAAAATCAGCTTGCAACCCTTTAAACCTTACTTTTCCCCATAATTTCTGGTTTCCATTGAGGTTAAAATCAATCCCTCCATATAATTGATAATCAGGAGAAAAATCGTAACGTACACGCCCACCTATATAATGTTCAATGCCATCCTGGGATGGTTTATCATTTTTAAAATTGAGAGTATCTAACTCTCCAGCTCCATATTTAAATGTATAAATCCGATACCTGTAATGAGATGAATAAAATAAGGATCCTATATTTCCTTTTATACCATTCTCTATGCTAATGGTTTCAAAAATGGTTGAATCATTGGTTTCGGTTTTGCTAAAATAAGTGCTATCAAAATAATCAATATCAGTTTTTAACTCTGTATCAACAAACCTTGTTAGGTCATACGATCTATCAAATACTTGATAAAACTGCAGGGCTTTTTTTGCAGTAAACTGATGATATAAATGGTAAGTGCGCTTAAGGTATTCAGAATTAGCATTTGCAAGAAATACGTTGGCATCTCTATCAAAATACCCCAATTCTGATTGGAGAGTATCTATCCCACCTTGCTCAGCTGCATTACTTTTCATTCTCGAGAAGTTGCCCATTACAACGTATTTCCGGTTTGGAGTAAAATAAACAAGGTAAGCATCAAAGCCTTCGTTTTTCACCAGCCTATCATTCTTTCCTTTGGAGCTCACTTGCTTATCAGAATTGGTATTAAAATAATCGAGCCCGATATTAAAATTAGAACTATCACTTCGGTTAAAGCCAACATCTACATAGGTTCTGTTTCTACCACCAATTGCAGCTGCTATTCTTGAATAAGGGGATTTGGTATCATAGTATTTAAAATCATGGATCGATTTATAATACGGTACATACGAAGAATACCCCGATCGTGCACCTATAAGATAGGGCAAACCATAAAATATGTTGCGCATGGCTGTGCCAGATACACCCAAATCTTGCATATAATATTCAGATTTTTCAACTTTGCTCCATCTATGCGAGTTTATAGAACTCGTATCTATTACGGTAAAAGATAGATCGTTATAGAGAATGTTATCCTCTTTAATAAATGAGGTTGTGTTGGGGCCATACACCAATTTGGTACTATCATCCAATATTTGGGATTGAACAATCGAGGATAACCCGATAAAAAATAGAATAACAAAAGCTCTTAACACAGCACAAAATTAATTACAAAATTTACTCCTTTACTCACTTTTAGGCAT
Organism: uncultured Roseivirgaceae bacterium; assembly: GCA_964507315.1. Taxonomy (GTDB): domain Bacteria; phylum Bacteroidota; class Bacteroidia; order Cytophagales; family Cyclobacteriaceae; genus JAKISE01. The sequence goes on along the minus strand of CAZDQR010000176.1, from coordinate 974 downwards.
TTCTTCTTGCTCATATTTATCTATAATCGAACTTTTTATAACAGAATCGAACTCCGAGCCCTGATTAAACAAAAATTGAACCGAAATTGGCAAATAAAATAACTCAACGTTTTCAATTTTATCAAATAGGTTATTTGATCTTATTTTTGCAATATCTTTTTCAGTGGTAATTAATTGTGCTTTGCTTTGCTTTGCATCATTTACTAGTAAGTTTATCTCTTTCTGGGTATAATTATGATGATCTTTAAACGGAACAACTTTTACAAGTTCAAAAGAATTTGTAATGTACTCTGTTATATGTTCCATATTGGCCAAACCCGCAAACAGAATAACCTTGCCAGTAAACTTATACCCTACTTTAAAAGCTGTAGGCATTCCATATTCTATGTAAGTAAAAAATACGGGAGTATTACTAGCAGAGTATCTTTCTACTTGAGTGCATATTTCTTCTTTTTCATTTGCAGAAAGGCTACTTGGGCACTTTGTAATTATAATAGCATCAGCCCTTTTAACGCCACTTCTGCTTTCACGTAAATACCCAGAGGGCAACACAAAATCTTGGTAAAAAGGTGTATTAAACTGTGTAAGCAATACGTTAAAATCGGGAGATACAGAACGGTGCTGGTAAGCATCGTCTAGTAAAATTACTTGGGTTTCGGGGTGCTCCATTAATATTCTAGGAATGGCCAAGGCTCTATTCTCGCCAACGGCTACAGTAACCTCTTTAAATTTAGAATGAAACTGAAAGGGTTCATCACCAATATCGTTTGCTGTTGAATTAGAATCTGCTATTATAAAACCCTCAGATTTTCGTTTATACCCTCTACTTAGAGTAGCAATAGAATAACGAGGTTTTAGTAATCTGATTAAGTACTCTACCATGGGTGTTTTACCTGTCCCGCCAACAGATAAATTGCCTACATTAATCGTCATAATATCATAATTAAAACTACGACTGTACTCAATGTTAAATA
>CAZDQR010000175.1:0-6901 GCA_964507315.1 uncultured Roseivirgaceae bacterium | reverse complement strand
TGATTGGCCAATCTATGATTAATGTTGAGTCCGGTGGTAGAGGAAGATTATCTGGCCTAGTTGCTGCGTTAATGTTACTGTCGTATATACTATTTCTATCACCATTTATTGAACAGGTTCCTATTGCTGCATTAGTAGGAGTAATGTTTATGGTAGTTATTGGCACATTTGCTTGGAGTAGCATTCGCATTATTCCAAAAATTCCTAGAACAGATGCGTTTGTAATTATTTTGGTATCGGGTATTACAGTTTATTATGATTTAGCAGTAGCAGTTATTAGTGGTGTTATTATTTCTTCGTTAGTATTTGCTTGGCAAAATGCGACAAAAATTAGAGCTAGAAAAACAATTAAAGCAGATGGCACTAAAGTGTACGAAATTTGGGGTCCTTTATTTTTTGGGTCTATTCAAGCCTTTAATGATAAATTTTCGCCAAACGAAGATCCTGATAATATTGAAATTGATTTTATAGATTCTAAAGTATCTGACCACTCAGGTGTAGAGGCTATTGAAGGTATAATTACCAAATATCGTAAGGTAGGTAAATGTATTAGGTTAAAGCACCTAAGTCCAGATTGCAAAGCAATTTTAATAAAAGCAAACCCTGATTTCAAGAACTCAATTATTTCTGATGTAGATGACCCAAGGTATTATGTGGTTACTGAGGCATTGGGGATTGTGGAATAGCCGCTTAGACTTACGCGCTTTCAATTAAAATAGTTATAATAAGGCAACAACTTGCTCAAAAAATTGAGCATCAACTATATCTAACTCTTTAAGGGTTTTACTATCAATATCAAGTACAAACTCTACTTCCCCGTTTTTTATTCCTGGCACCACAATTTCAGATTTAGAATCACTGCTGCAAGCAATATGCCCTGGAAAAGCATCTACATCGGGTACAATCTGAATTTCTTGTGTTAACCAAGCCGTTCCACAAACGCCAACGCCTTTTTTAATTCGAGTACAAGCAATAGGGCCTTGAAATGGGCCTAGAACTAACTCATCTCCTTTAACTAAGTAAAACCCAATCCATAAATAACCAGTAGCCATATGAATAGCTGCTGCCACATTTGCCATATTGGCAATCAAATCTGATTCCCCAGAAATTAATGCTTCAATTTGCGGTAGAAGCTCTTTATACTTCTGTTCTTTAGTAACATTAAGCGATATGTTTAGTTCTTCTGCCAAAGTTTTTTTGATTTTGGGTTTAAGTAATAAGTAAGGCTATCGCCTTTAATTTGCACATGTTTTTCTAAGGGTTCTTCAATAAGTGGCGCTTCAATACCTTCATCAAATTCTTGTTGGGAGGTAAACACGCGGGCTTCATCCCAAGTTCCTGGTTCTATAAAGCTTTGAAGCACTTTACTGCCTCCTTCAATAATAATTGAACCAATATTTCTTTGGTAAAGATCTTGAAGTAGCTCTACTATAAGATTATCAGATTCTAATTTGATTAATTCATAATTAGGGAGCTTATTACTCTCTTTTAAATTGTACATCAAGGTTTCAACTTCTCCATTAAATAACTGTAGTCCTTGGTCTAATTCAAGTTGGCGATCCAACATTACTCTCACGGGGTTTTTCCCAGACCAATCGCGAACGGTAAGTGAGGGGTTATCGTATTTAGCGGTGTTTTTGCCAACTAGGATAGCATCTTCTTCGGCACGCCATTTATGCACAAGCTGCCGAGAATGTTCGTTACTTATCCATTTAGAATCGAAATTTGTACGAGCTATAAACCCATCCTTGGTTTGAGCCCATTTAAGAATCACATAAGGCCTTTGTAGCTTTTGATTGATAAAGAAGCGTTTGTTAATTGTAACCGATTCTTTCTCTAATACTCCAAACGCAACATCAATTTTAGCAGCTTTTAGAGCTTTTACTCCATTGCCAGACACCTTAGGGTTAGGATCAAGAGTGGCGATCACCACTTTTTTAACACCTTCATTAATTAATAAACTTGAGCAAGCCGGAGTTTTGCCAATATAGGAACAAGGTTCTAGCGTTACATAAACGGTTGATTTTTCTAGTAAACTTTTATCTTTAACAGAATTAATGGCATTCACTTCAGCGTGGGCTTGTCCAAATTGTTGATGCCAGCCTTCGCCAATAATGATATTATTACAAACAATTACGCACCCTACCATCGGGTTTGGACTAACCGAACCTAAGCCATTTTCAGCGAGCTGAAGAGCTCTTTGCATATAGTGTACATCGTTCACTTGGCAAAGTTAGTATACCAATTGGATTATGAGGCTTAAACTTTCGTAGTGTATTAATTTATCTTCATTTTTGCAGATAAGTTTATAACATGCGCTTATTCGTTTACATATCATATAAAGGCACAAATTACCACGGCTGGCAATTTCAAAAAAATGCGGCCAGTATTCAGCAAAAGATTGAAGAGTCGTTTCAACTATTATTAAAAAATAAAGCCTTAACTATTATGGGCAGTGGCCGAACCGATGCTGGCGTACATGCCAAGCAGCAGGTATTTCATATAGACTTACCTATTGCGGTTGACTTAGAAGATCTGCATTATAGGCTTAATGGTATATTGCCAAATGATATAGTAGTAAATAAGATTTTGCCAGTTTCTGATAGTAATCATGCTCGTTTTGATGCAACCAAGAGAAGCTATGAGTATGACCTTAAATCATTTAGAATACCTTTTGGTGAAAACGAATACTATTACCATCGTAATGCATTAGATTATATTGCGATGAATAAGGCGGCTAATTATTTATTAGGCGAACAAGATTTTGAGTCGTTTAGCAAGGTAAAAACGGAAGTTAATAATTTTATTTGCACGGTTACAAGAGCCGAATGGATTGAGAATGAGACAGGTGCAATTTTTTATATTTCGGCCAATAGGTTTTTACGAAGCATGGTACGAACCATTGTGGGTACTTTATTAGAAGTTGGAGAAGGGAAAATTAACCCTGAAGCAATAATTGAGATCATTGAAAAAAAAGATAGGAAAGTTGCAGGAAGGTCGGTGCCGGCAAAAGGTCTGTATCTTTGCGAAGTTAAATATCCATCAGAAAAGGCGTGAGCACGAAAGAGAAAGTAACAGGTAAAGTGGTTGATTGGGATGTGCTTAAAAAACTAATGCAGTTTATTAGGCCTTATAAAGTGCAATTTTTCTTCTTGATTTTTCTTACGCTACTTAGCGCAGTTTTGGTGCCTATTCGCCCATATCTAATCCAGCTTACGTTAGATAACGATGTGGCTAATGGAGATTTTGAAGGCCTCAGGATGATGATTTATTTCTTACTTGGGCTCCTATTCTTTCAGGCCATTATTCAATACCTTCATACCTATTTATCGGGTTGGGTAGGGCAATATATTATTAAAGATATTAGGGTAAAATTATACGAACATCTGATAAATCTTAAATTAAGTTTTTTTGATAAAACACCTATCGGCCGCTTAGTTACAAGGGTGATTTCTGATATAGAAACATTATCAGAAGTGTTTAGCCAGGGGCTTGCAGCAATTGTAGGAGACCTGCTGCAATTAGTTTTTATTATCGGCTTTATGCTTTATGCCGATTGGCGAATGGCTTTAATAAGTTTAATTACGTTCCCAATAATGTTATTTGCTACTTATGTGTTTAAAGAAAAAATTAAGGTCTCTTTTAACCAAGTACGAAATGCGGTGGCCAACCTAAACACGTTTGTACAAGAGCATGTTACTGGTATGAGCATTGTTCAAATTTTTAACAGTGAAAAATCTGAGTTAAAGAAATTTAAAGCTATAAATGAAGAGCATAAAAAAGCAAATATAAATTCTGTGCTCTACTATTCTATCTATTTTCCTGTGGCTGAAATTATTAGTGCAACGGGTATAGGTTTACTAATTTGGTATGGAGCCAAGGCTGCCTTGCACGAAGAGGTAACAGGAGTTAGTATTGGAATGCTCATCGCATTTATAATGTACATTCAGTTGTTTTTTCGTCCTGTACGCCAAATTGCCGATAGGTTTAATACCTTACAACTAGGCATTGTTAGCACCGCTCGAATTTTAGCATTGCTCGATAATAAAGATTTTGTGGTGGACGATGGCGCGTATGCACCTAAAGATTTTAAAGGTAATGTGGAATTTAATAAAGTTTGGTTTGCTTATAATGATGAAAACTATGTGTTAAAAGATGTCTCATTGCAAGTAAAACCTGGCCAAACAATTGCCATTGTTGGAGCCACTGGTGCAGGCAAATCTTCCATAATAAATTTGCTTAGTAGGCTATACGAAATTAATAAAGGTGAGATTTTATTGGATGGCCGACCATTACAAGAGTATAAAGTGGCCTATTTGCGCAAACAAATTGGGGTTGTATTGCAAGATGTGTTTTTGTTTTCGGATTCTATTTTAAACAACATCACCTTAGGAAATAAAGAATTAGACGAGAATAAAATTAAAGAAGCGGCTAAGCTTGTGGGTGCTTATAAGTTTATAGATAAGCTGCCTGGTGGGTTAAATTATAACGTACTAGAAAGAGGGCTTGGCTTAAGTGTTGGGCAGCGCCAATTAATTTCGTTTGTAAGAGCCATGGTGTACAATCCAAAAATATTGGTGCTAGACGAGGCTACTTCCTCTATCGATTCTGAAACTGAAGAAATGATACAGCATGCTATTTCGAGAATGATGGAGGGGCGAACTTCCATTGTTATTGCGCATCGCCTTTCTACTATTCAAAATGCAGATAAAATAATAGTTTTAGATAAGGGAGAAGTAAAGGAAGTAGGGTCTCATGCTGAACTAATGAAAAAAAATGGATTTTATGCACAGTTACATAGCATGCAATACAAAGCAGTGGTTTAATTTTATAACTTAATATTGCTATTTTTATTTAGACGTATATTTGCTGGAATGGGTAAAATGAAATCAATTTTATTATTGGCCTTATGCTTGAGCTTCTCATATTCTTTTGCACAAAAGAAAAAGAGTAGCCTTACGCAGCGTTATGGCAATAATAAAAAGCCCTTAAAGTTTAAAATGAATAAGAAAATGGCGGTAATCTGCCCCATTTTTCACCCTAGCGAATACCCATACCAAGGAATTGGCTTTAGGGCTGGCGATCCATTTGCATTAACTTATAAACTATATGCTACTAAATGGCTCGCATTTTCTGTTGATGGGGGCATTGCAGCTTATGGTTTGTACAAGGATCGTTACAAGGAATTGTATCTAAATTCACTTCAAGGGCCAGATGAAGATCTAATTTATTTAAATCATCAGGTAGAGAAAGATATGGCATTTAGTGCTAAAGTGAGTTTTTACCACGAAGGCCCCGAATTCTTAAAAGGGCTAGACTTATATGCTGGTTTTGGTTGGCAAATGAGATTTGCACGAGTATTATATGGTTATAATGAAGACCTTGGACAGGGAATAGTGGAATTTGGCACTACTACCAAGCAATGGGATTACTACGGGCCTGAAGCTCATTTTGGCTTAGAGTATTCCTATTTTGATTTGCCAATGTCAGCTTTTTTAGAAACCAATGTGTTTTATGATATAAAGCTAGAACCTTCGTTTGTTAAATTCCAGTTTGGGATTGGTCTAAGGTATGTATTCTAACATGAGCTAGCATTTCGCTCAATAAAAAATTAGTTATGAAAAAGTATGTTGTTATTGCTGCATTTATTCTTGTGGCAGGAAGTTTGGTGAATTATAAATTTGGTGGGTTTAATAAAGTTGAACCTCAATTAATAGAGGTGAGTAATTATACCATTTATGGCGCTAATTATGAAGGTAGCTATAAGAGCGATGGTCTAATTTCGCTTGTTGATAGTATGCGCAGTAAACAGGCCCAGTTAGATGAGAAGGCCAATGTGGCTATTGTAAATTATGTGAATCAGGCTAAAGAAAAATTTGGAATAGTTACAAACTTTGTCGGTATCATTCTTCGCTCCGATAAGCTCAACGAAATTTTGAACTTAGAGAAACGGGTTATTAAAGCTAAAAAAGCTGTACGAGTGGTTGTTAATATCAGTCCAATAGGCATGCCAGCTCCCGAAAAATTAAAATCTCTTGCAAATGAAATTGCTAGTAATAATTCGTTGGAGTTACAAGGAATGAGCATTGAGCAGTACAGTGAAGATGGCAAGTTGATTGTTGACTTCCCTATTAAAGAACCGGCTACATATATCGAGAAATTGGCTGAAGCTTATGGCATTTCTAGTTTTGATTATACTAAAACATATCATTATACATTTAATGTAAAAAAGGGTGAAGCTGGGGTTGCACGCTCTTGGGAGTGGCAGCCGAATTCGGGTAAAGTAACGCTTATTTCTAAAGGAGACACTACAAAATTTAATCATAATTCCTTATTGGAAGAGCAACAGAAATTAGATCATACTTTTATAAATGATAAGTATTGGCTCTTGTTTCCATTTCAATTGGTTTGGGATACTGGCTATGAGCATAGCATAGTTTCTAATACAGAAGCACCAATATCTAAAGCAGAGCTTACCATGCTAACCATCACTTATAATTCAGAAGATGGTTATACCCCAGGAGATGCCTACGATTTTTACATAGATGATAAATTTGAAATTAAGGAATGGAGCTTTCGTAAGGGAGGGCAACCAGAGCCATCCTTAACTACTACTTGGGAGGATTATCAAATAGTGGAAGGTGTAAAAGTTGCAACAAACCACCTTTCAGAAGACGGCAGCTTTAGACTTTGGTTTACCGGCACACAGATAAAATAAGTCTGTTATTCATTGTTAATAAATTCGGAGTGCGACTTAAAGTCGCGTTCCGAATGATCGATAGGGTACTTATTGGGAATAGAAAGAATTGTTCTAACGTAAAAATCCTCCGAACTGATAGCTTTTATGTCTATCGCTCGAAGGATTTTACTTCTATTAGTTGGCTTGTTGATTCAAAAGAAC
>CAZDQR010000174.1:0-6966 GCA_964507315.1 uncultured Roseivirgaceae bacterium | reverse complement strand
ATTGTTCTTGCATTATCTGTAATGTCATCGCCCTTGGTTCCATCTCCTCTGGTAACAGCTCTTACCAATACATCGTTTTCGTATTGCAGGCTTATGGCTACGCCATCAAATTTTAATTCGCAAATATATTCGTAGGTTTGGCCTTCTAAGCCTTTAGCTACGCGGGCATCAAATTCTACTAAATCATCTTCTGAATAGGTATTACCAAGCGAAAGCATCCGCGTGCTGTGCTGTACAGTTTCAAAAGATTTATTAACTGCTCCTCCAACTCGCTGGGTAGGAGAATCTGGCCTTTTAAAGTTAGGGTAAAGCCTTTCAAGCCCCATAAGTTCATTCAGTAATTGATCAAACTCTTGGTCACTAATGAGTGACTTATCTTCCATATAATAGGCAGTATTATATTTGTGGAGGTCATCGTTTAATTCAGCAATCCTGTTTTTCGCTTGCTCTATTGCCATGTATCTATTCGTTTTTCCAGATGTCGTTGCTTGGGGCAATATCCGGAACGCGCTTATTTATATTGAGCTCAATGGATTTTATTTCTTCAATAGGTTGACCAATGATAAATGTTTTGGTTGGATTTGTCCATGGCCAATCTTCCACTAGAATTGTATCTGTTTCGCCAAACTCAGTTTTGGCGTTGCGCATCATCCGTAATGGAAAGTAATAAATTTTAGTGCTTCCATCTGTCAATGTTACCAATGCCTCGGTAGGCATGGGCATAGTTCCAATATTGGCTAATTCTACTTTGGTATTAATGCCATCGGCATCTACATTTAGAATGGCATAATCTACGTGATGTGTTGTGCCGATCCAATCATTAAAAAACCAACTTAATTCGAATCCTGTTTCTTTTTCGATAACTCTTCTGAAATCTGTTGGGTTGGGGTGCTTAAATTGCCAAGTATTAAAATATTTTCTAAAAGCCTTTTCGAAATTGTCTGTACCCACAATATATTCTAGCATAGCAGGCACCATAGATCCCAAAGAATAAGAGGCTGTACCATAGGCCCAATTAGTATTATAATGGTCTGCGTGTGTTGTGAGTGGTTCTTGCTTGTCTTTTTCAACCAAGTAATAATATCTTCGGTATGAGCCGCTTTGAGGGTCTTTTTCACTATTGGTTAAATAGGCTTTGGTAATATTACTTGCATAGGTTGTAAAACCTTCGTCCATCCAAGGGTATAGGCTTTCGTTGGTGGCTAGTACACCTTGGTACCAACTATGAAACATTTCGTGCACAGTAACACTCATTAAGCCTGCATAACTGCCACCGCCTACAATTAAAGTAGCCATGGCATATTCCATGCCTCCATCGCCTCCTTGAATTACACTAAAATCTGAGTAAGGGTACTTTCCGAACCGTTGGTTCATAAACGCAACCATTTTGGGAGTTGTTTCCATTAATTGAGGCCAAGTTTCGGTGGTTACAGAGTCTTCTTGGTAAAAGAAATGCATCTTTGGCCCATTGGGCACTTGTACTGTTTTATGCACATAATCGGGATCTGCTGCCCAAACAAAATCGTGTACATTCTCGGCTTTAAAATGCCATGTTAGAGGTTTTTTCTTTTTATGCTTTACCGGTTCTGCATAGCCATAGCCTATTTCTTCTGGGTTTTGTAAAATACCGGTTGCTCCAATAATATAGCGTGAATCGAGTGTTAGGCTTACATCGTAATTGCCCCACACGCCATGAAACTCACGAGCTACATACGGATTGGCATGCCAGCCTGCATAATCGTATTCACTCATTTTAGGATACCATTGTGCCATAGAATAATCAATGCCTTCTTTATTATCTCTACCTGTTCTACGAATTTGCAATGGCACTTGACCTTCAAAAGCCATATCGAAAGTGGTAGTGGAATGAGGAAGTATTGATTTTGCCAGTTCAACTTCTAAAATAGTGCCTACAACTATATAGCTAATGTCTTGCCCATCTTGTTGTAAACTAGTTGGGTAGATTTTTCCTATTTCATCTTCTGAAAGCTTGGATATATAATCTTCAACCCTTGAATCCGGGTCTTCAATGTTTCTGGAGCGTTCATCCATCATGCTTCCTGGTTGAAAAGCATTAAAGTACAAATGATAATATACTGTAGTAAGTGTATCAGGTGAGTTATTAGTGTATACCAATTTTTGTGTTCCATTAAATAGATGTGTGTTTACATCTAGGTTTACATCCATTGTATAATCTACATGCTGTTGCCATCTGGTTGTCTGAGCCATTGAAAGCAATGAAGAGATAATTAAAATAATAGTTAAATTGAATTTCATGGTTTTGAATTTAACCGCAAAGAGCGCAAAGTTTTACGCAAAGATCGCAGTGTTTATAAATTATTTACAACTCGTTTTATTCCGTTTTTTATAAGTGTCACATTAAAATTTATGAGCATGCCGAGCTTACAATTTGATAGTTTTAAATAGGTGAGTATTTGAGCCAAATGGATATCATTAAGTGCTTCAACAGCTTTGATTTCTAGAATTACTTTGTTCTCTATTATTAGGTCGATTCTGTATCCGATCTCTAATCGAACATCTTCATAAATTAAAGGTAAAGCTTTCTGTTTCTTAACTTCTAAATTGCTTTTTTTTAGTTCAAAAAATAGACATTCTTCATAGGCACTTTCAAGTAATCCTGGCCCCAAGGATTTGTGTACTTTTAATGCGCAATCAAACACAATTTTAGAGATTTCATTTTCTGTCATTATTTTTTCTTTGTGATCGTTGCGTAAAACTTTGCGAGCCTTGCGGTTATCTTACCAAAATAGTAAAATTAATAATGTGATTACCAATAAATTATTCAGATGGTTGATTCATTTGATCTATAACCTCTGTGATTTCTGCTTCGGTAGAATTTAGTGCCTTTTTACAGGCCTTTAATAAAGTACTGGATTCCTTTACTAGCTTGCTTATTTTTTCAATGTTCAATTCGTCCGCTTCCATTTCTTCCACAATTTCGTTTAACCGGTTAATGGCTTTGGTGTAATTAAATTTGCTCATAAGTCTTTATTGTTTCTAATTGAGTTAATAGTGCTTTTTAAGTTTTGATTAGCAGTAATGATTTCAACTTCATCATTAATTGATAGCTTGTAGTCTCCAATAGGTTTTCCATTTTGATGCAAAACAGAGTACCCTCTTTTTAAGAGATGCACAGGATTGAGTAAATTGATTTTTTGCTCAATAGATGTAAGCTTGTTCTTATTTCTAGTAAGTTGAGCCTCACTTTTGTGTTCAATATTTTGTTTAATGTGATCTAATTGCGAGTTATTAGATTGCACTAATTGTTGTGTGCGTAGGTTTAAACGTCCTAATAGTTGAGTTAGATTTTCTTTTTCTACTTGGATGTACGATTCGCCAATGGTACTAATAGAGGAGAAAAGGTCATTTAGACTTGTATCAAAAGCATTAAACCCTTGAATGATAAATTCGGCCACTGCCGTTGGAGTTTTTAATTGGGTATGCGAAACCATATCTGCAATAGAGGTATCGCGTTCGTGCCCAATGCCAGTTAAAATGGGTAAAGGAAATTGTGCGATATGGCTGCAAAGCTCATAATCATCAAAGCAATCTAGGTCTAACTGAGAACCTCCACCTCTTATTAAAACAACAACTTCCACTTCAGAATCAATTATCTTGTGCAGTGCATTGATAATGCTTTCTGGTGCTTTATCTCCTTGCATACTGGCAGGGATTAAGTGGTGGTGTACCTTATACCCAAACCCATTTTCTTCTAATTGATTTAAGAAATCACCATAGCCTGCGGCAGTTTCTGAACTTATAACCGCAATTTTTTGTGGAACAATGGGGAGTGAAAGCTCTTTATTCATCTCCATTACACCATCGGATTCTAACTTGGCAATAACTTCTTGCTTCGCTTTTTCTCGTTCGCCTAATGTGTAGGCAGGGTCTATGTCTTTAATGTTTAGACTTAAGCCATACACCTCATGGTAGGTTACTTTGGTGTTGGCCAGTATACGCATGCCAACGGCCAAATCGTTGCCAGTAATTCGTGCAAACCAAGCAGAAATGTTTCGGTAAGAGTAGGCCCAAATGGTAGCCCTAGCTTTGGCAATAACTTGGTTGCCTTCTTTCTGCACTAACTCTAAGTAACAATGACCACTGCTGTTTAGTTGTAGCTGAGCAATTTCTGCCACTATCCAATAAGAGGAGTTTAATTGATCTTCAAGTGTTTTTTTTATTTGAAGATTAAGTTCGGAAAGGCTAAGTTCTTGCATTGATTTGAATCGTATTCAAAAGTAAGAACTCAATAAATAAATAAAGGCATACAAAATGATTTAATTGAATGCCTTTTGTGAAGTGATTATGTAGTTGGGAAAAATTTCTTTTTTCCTTCCCAAATTAACGCGCCAGTTAGTAGCACCCAAGGCGTGCCATGTAGTACAAGGTCGAACCAATCCATAGGTTGCATGCCCACAGCACCACCAAGTAGCCATTCTACTTTGCCAATAATATGTGGCGGAGACCAAGGAGCAAGGCCTAAGGTTAAACTAAAGACTAAAAATCGTGGTATAAGGCTTGGTTTTTCTTCTGCTTTTGTATTCATAAAAGTTTATGTCAAAAAAAGGTCATCCTAAACTTGGTTCAAGATCTAGCAAGCTTACTTACATAGATCCTGAAATAAATTCAGGATGACACAATACTTAAAATTTATTTATAGCGTGAGCTACTTTTACAACATTGTTGTTGGGCAAACATATTCTGTAACTTTTACACCTGCTTCTTTAATATCATTAAATCCACCTGCAACATCAATTACATTATTAATACCATGTGCTTTTAAAATAGAAGCAGCAATCATAGAACGGTAGCCACCTACACAATGCAAGTAATACTCATCATCCTTATTATACTCTTCCATGTTTTTGTTAATCAAATCAAGAGGTCTGTTTGCTACTCCTTCTGAATCTACATGTTCCGAATAGAATTCAGATTCTTTTCGAACATCTACGATGTTGATTTTACCCATCATTTTAACTTTTAACTCCTTAGGAGAGATAGAAAAGATAGAGTCAATTTCATATCCTGCTTCTTTCCAAGCTTCGATTCCTCCTTGTAAGTAACCAATAGTGTTATCGTAACCAACACGAGCTAAGCGAGTTACTACTTCTTCTTCACGGCCATCATCTGCAATAATTAAGATAGGAGCTTCAATGTTTAAAATAACAGCGCCTACCCAAGGAGCAAAATTATCATCTATATTAAAGTTGTATGTTTTAGGAACAAATCCGTCTTTAAATGTTTGTTCGTGGCGTGTATCTAGAATAACAACTCCTTCAGTTGAAGCCATTAACTCTTTAAATTCTGGGGCAGTATGAGCTGCTAACCCTGAAGCTAATATGTCAGAATAGCTCTTATTAACACCTTTGTTCATTCCTGCATTTTTAGGAAAATATTGTGGAGGTGCTACCAGACCTGTAAGAACTTCTTCTACGAACTCTTCTTTTGTCATATCTGCACGAAGTGCATAATTAACTTCTTTTTGATGACCTAAGGTATCAAATGTTTCTTCGCTCATGTTTTTACCACATGCAGAACCTGCACCATGGTTAGGGTACACAATAATGTCGTCTGGCAATTTCATTACTTTATTACGTAATGAATCAAATAAATGACCAGCAAGATCAGCCTGAGATAATTCAGTTTTAACGGCCAAATCAGGACGACCTACATCGCCAATGAATAGTACATCGCCAGTCATTATAAATTCTTTCTTACCTTCTTCGTTTACATAAACCAAGCTAATAGACTCCATTGTATGACCAGGAGTGTGCATAAGCTCAAGTGTGATGTCTCCAATTTTATAGATTTCTCCATCAGTAGCTTCATGGAAATCAAAATCAGCGGTTGCAGATGGCCCATAAACAATGGTTGCTCCTGTTTTCTTAGCTAAATCCACATGGCCAGAAACAAAATCTGCATGGAAGTGAGTTAGAAATATGTATTTAATTTTTACACCGTGGTCTGCTGCACGAGTAATATAAGGAGTAGTCTCTCTTAATGGATCAACTACGGCAGCTTCTCCGTTTGAATGAATAAAATAAGCGGCTTCGGCTAGACAGCCTGTGTATATCTGTTCTACTGACATATTGTTATATTTTTATAATGATACATTTCTTGTACTTATGCAAGTTTACTACAAGTGTAATTTAATCTATGTGACTAAAATTACACAGCAAACAAAATAATCTTTGGCTCTAATTGCTCTGTTCGGTTTTATCTTCGCTTAAATAGGCTTTAATAGCTTCTTCAACGTCTAAGAAGCAATAGTTTTCTCCAATTGTGTTGCTTAAATCCATTTGTTTAAGAAAATCTCTAATTGGCCCTTTAATATACGAAAAATATAATTTAACTCCTTGTTTATTCAGGTCTTCTATTAATTCAAATAAGGCTTGATAAGCCGTAGAATCGATGTGAGATATACTACCACCGTGCAAAATTACTAGTTTTAGTTTGGAGCCTTTGGCCTCAATCTCTTTGGTAATAGAATCTATAAAATGTGATGTATTGGCAAAATACAAATCTGCATCGTATCTAAATACAAGTATGTCGTCATAAATTTTGAGGTTATCGAATCGGTTTATGTTTCTAAACTCTTTAGAAGATGGCACTTTACCAAGAACAGCAAAATGAGGTTTTGTGGTTTTATAAATTACAGCTAGTAAAGACATAGCCACACTTATGCCTATACCTTCTTTAATTCCTAGCCCTAGTGTTACAACAAAGGCAATTGCAAGCATTAAAAAGTCTTCTTTCTTTGTTTTCCATAATAGTACGGGGAATTTGGTATCTATAAGCCCAAATACGGCTACCATAATAATAGCTGCCAAAATAGTGTTTGGTAAATGGTAGAACAGAGGTGTAAGAAATAGCAGCGTTAGTGCAATTAGTGCAGCACTAATTAAAGCAGCTCTTATAGCAACCTCTTGTCCTAAAATATCTTTA
>CAZDQR010000173.1:0-6974 GCA_964507315.1 uncultured Roseivirgaceae bacterium | reverse complement strand
TTAATAAAATTTAACATAAACGACTATTATTTTGAGTAATGAGTTAGTAATTAGTGCTACTCAATCAGGAAGTCGGATAGCCTTATTAAAGGACAAGGGATTATTAGAATACCATCGAGAAGACGATAGCCGTCAGTTTACAGTAGGTGAAATATACTTAGGTACTGTAAGAAAAATAGTTCAAGGACTAAACGCTGCGTTTGTTGATGTTGGTTACGAAAAAGATGCGTTCCTGCATTATTTAGATTTAGGACCTAAAGTACAATCATTAAATAAGTACACGAAACAGGTTCAAAGTAGAAACGCAAAACCCGAATTAGGTGGGTTTAAAATTTTGCCAGACATTAATAAACACGGTAAAATTTCAGAAGTATTAACTCGAAACCAAAAAATTCTTGTTCAGGTTGTAAAAGAACCTATATCTACCAAAGGCCCCCGATTATCTTGTGAGTTATCACTAGCCGGAAGATACATTGTGCTTGTACCGTTTTCTAAAGCGGTAAGCATATCTAAAAAAATTAGCAATAGCGATGAGCGAAAACGCTTAATGCGCTTAATGAACTCTATTACGCCCGAAAACTTTGGCGTAATTATTAGAACTGTTGCCGAAGGCAAGTCTGTTGCCGAGCTCCATAGCGACCTAGATATTTTGGTGCAAAAGTGGAAAGCTGGAATGGAGCTGCTTAAAACAGCCCAACCACGCGATGTAATTGTAAGCGAAATCAGTAAAACATCCTCTATTTTAAGAGATGTTTTAAACGAGAGTTTCGATAAAATTACTGTGGATGACAAAGATATGTTTGAAGAAATTCAAACATATATCCGCCAAATTGCGCCCGACAAAGAAGACATTGTTAAATTATACAGTGGCAAGGTTAAGCTTTTTGAATCTTTTGGTTTAGAGAAGCAAATTAAGCTAATGTTTGGCCGATCTGTAAGCGTTAGGGGTGGAGGTTATTTAATTATAGAACACACCGAAGCTTTACATGTAATTGATGTTAACAGCGGTAATAAGAGCAACCGTGAGGTTGACCAAGAAGCTACTGCCTTAGCAGTAAACCTTGAGTCTGCTGCTGAAGTAGCACGCCAATTGCGCTTACGCGATATGGGTGGAATTATTGTGATCGATTTTATCGATTTACGTAGAGTTGAAAATCGTAGGTTGCTCCAGCAAAAAATGAAGGATGAAATGGAAGGAGATCGCTCCAAGCACACCATTTTACCACTTTCAAAATTTGGATTGATGCAAATTACGCGACAACGCGTACGACCAGAAGTAGATATTAAAACAGCTGAAAGCTGCCCTACCTGTAATGGAACGGGCACCATAACTGCCTCTATCAATATTTCTGACCAAATAGAAGATGCACTTGCAAATTTATTGGAAAACCAAAACGAGCAAGGATTATCATTGGTGCTTCATCCTTATTTATATACCTATTTTACTAAAGGAATCTTCTCTATCCGATTTAGCTGGTGGAGAAAATTTGGTAAATGGGTTAAGATAATAGAAGATTCTTCGTTAGCAGTAACGGAGTATCAGTTCTTAAACTCAATGAAGGAAGAAATTAAGTTAGAGTAAAATTATTTATTAAGTAACCTACACTTACGTCATTCTGAAAGGAGTGAAGAATCTCATATCAGCACTATGAGATTCTTTGTTTCCTCAGAATGACGTACTGCTTTTAAACCATTTTTTAACAATCTTGAACTCATTTCTACCTTGCCATGTATGTCAATTATAGATTCTGACTTAAATTTCAGAATGCCACTTCCCTATTATACTTTTACAGAATTATGAAAAACTATTCCATTCTAATTCTATTAGCCTTTGGCTTGGCTTGCACCACCGATAAAAACTGTATTGAAGCCCCTTCACTAAATATTGAGGATAAGGTAACAGTTAGAGTTGAACGCTTAGAGGAAGAGCTATTCGACTTAACTACTGTGCAAGAAGTTGATTTTTTTATCTCCTCTCACCCAGTTCTTGCCAAGGAGTTTTTAGGATTAGAACAATACCCATCTACCACTATTTTAGCGAAAGAACTTTTTAAGCGCATCAAAAACCCCTATGTAGATACCTTAATTAATGAAACTGTTTTAGCCTATGGAGATTTTGCCAAGTTAAAACAGGAGTTTGAAGACGCCTTTAGCTACATCAAACATTATTACCCAAACTTTGAAGCTCCAATTATAAAAACGATGGTTACTGGTTTTGGCAGTAGCGAAATGTATGTGGGTAAAGATCAAATAATTATTGGACTAGAATATTACCTAGGTGATGGTGCAAAATATCGTCCTCCTGGCATTCCACAATACATATTACCACGTTATAACAAGGCTTACATTGTACCTGCAGTAATGCTTTTATATGCGAATAACTTTTTAAAAGAAGACATCAGCGATCAAACTATGCTTGCCGATATGATGTATTATGGCAAAAAATTCTACTTTGCTAAGCAAATGATGCCTTGTGCTCCTGATTCATTATTAGTATGGTACAGCGGACAAGAACTTACAGATGTAGAAGAAAACAAAGATGTAATTTGGTATCATTTCCTCAATAATGAGCTGCTGTATAATACCAATCATTTTGAAAAGCAAAAATATATGGACGAGCGACCCAATGTAGCCGAAATTGGAGAGAAGTGCCCTGGCAGAGTGGGTTCTTGGGTTGGATGGGATATCACCAATACCTATATGAAAAATAATCCTTCAGTTACCCTGCAAGAATTAATGGCCAACCCTAACGCCAAAGACATCCTTGCTAAATCGAAGTATAAGGTTTTTTAAATTGCTCCTGTTCTAAACGCAGAAACGGCAGTAATTTTGAGTATTTTAAAGTTTATGGCATAAAAAAGGGAAGCTGAGCCTCCCTTTTTTATTTATTCAATGATATTATTAGAATCTCCAACGAGCATTTATGCCCCAACCGTCTGCATAACCACCACCATTTGTTATTGCAAACATTGGCTGATAATCAACACCTAGAGACAATGGAAAGTCAAAGCCATATTCAACACCTACTTCTCCTCCAAGGGCGAATCCAAAATTACTATTAGCAATAGCCATGGACGCTCCAATACCTGGATAAAACATAAAGCCATCTCCAAAAGCAAATTGCCAATCATAAATACCAGTTACACCAAACCCTCCATTAAAAAAGTTGGCATTTGCGTGTAATCTGTTTTCTCCAAGAGGCATTGCGAAATCAATAGCTGCAGAGTTTGCATTTGCAAACCTAAGTCCTATCTCGAACCCTTCTGTTTGTGCTTGTGCCTCATTTTGAGAAACAAAAAACATTACTCCTACAAGAGCAAAAATGGTTAATCCTTTTTTCATTGTAATTAAATTTAGTTTATCAATGGTTAAATATATTATGAGCCACAAATATACTCATATTTAAAACTTAATTTATCCGTTCGGAACTAACTCCTTCTCCAAAAATAAACCCATCTGGTTATTAATATAAACGAATGAAATAGTAACTTTTATGTTCATATGAATAATAGGATTTAACTTTACACACTTAAGTACTACATAATTATGAGAAAGAACATTGTTGCTGGTAATTGGAAATTAAATAATACAATGGAGGAAGGATTAAAACTTGCTTCCGAAATTACAAACATGATGAATGATGAAGTAAAAAGCGATGTTTCTGCTGTTTTGGGAACTCCTTTTATTCACCTATCTTCAATAAGTAAGCTTACAACCGGAAACTCAAATTTGCACGTTGCAGCCCAAGATTGCAGTACTCATGAATCTGGTGCTTATACTGGTGAAATATCTGTTAGTATGATTCAATCAACAGGGGCAAACCATATAATTATTGGCCATAGCGAACGTAGAGAATACCATAACGAAACCAACGAAGAACTTGCTACTAAAGTTGATTTAGCTCTAGAATCTGGATTAACTCCTATTTTTTGTTGTGGAGAATCATTAGATATTAGAGAATCGGGGAAACACGAAGCTTATGTAAGTTTACAACTAACCGAAAGTCTTTTTCATTTAACAGAAGAGCAAATGAGCAAAGTTGTAATTGCCTACGAACCCATTTGGGCCATTGGCACTGGCGTAACCGCTTCATCTGCACAAGCTCAAGAAATGCACAAAGCATTGCGAGCACATTTAGCCACTAAGTTTGGGCAAGCATTGGCCAACAACACCTCTATTTTGTATGGAGGAAGCTGTAAACCAAGCAATGCCAAAGAACTTTTTAGCCAGCCAGATATTGATGGTGGGCTTATTGGAGGAGCAGCCCTAAAATCTCGTGATTTTATAGATATAATTAAATCATTTTAAGAATTATGGTAAGAGGCCTAATTATAGTTGCGCTCGTATTTATTGGAATCTCTTCGTACGCTCAAGAAAGGCCATATTGCAGGCTTCAAGGAGCAGTTTTTGCCACTCCTACCAAGCAGGGTTCTGATTTTTGGGTATATGAAGAAGAATCAGAGGCTTTTGCTGACATGCTGGTTTTTGAGGAAGAAAATAAATTATATGCTGATCAGCCTGGCATATGGTATTTTGTGGATAACATTGGGCTTGCAGATTTTACAATTTACTTTACAAAAGAAAAAAGCGAAGCTGATTTTGTAGTGTATTTTACCGATTCAATCACTTTTGCTGGCTGCCAATAAATATGGACTACTTAGAATTTAAAATTTCGTGCAATACCGAGTTTACAGATATTTTAATAGCTGAGTTCTCAGCTATCGGTTTTGATACATTCCAAGAAACAGACACTGGGTTTATTACTTTTTGGGAAGAAGCCTTTGATAACGCTCTTCTTGCTGATATACAAAACAGATACGCAGAAATAGCACACTATAATTGCAACATTAAAGAAACCGAGAAACAAAATTGGAATAAGGAATGGGAGAAAAATTACGACCCCATTATTATTGATAAAACCTGTGTTGTAAAAGCACCATTCCATACCCAATTGCCTCCATACCCAATTGAACTTATTATCACACCTAAAATGAGTTTTGGCACCGGCCACCACGAAACTACGCATCTAATGCTAGCAGAAATGTTAACCCTAAACTTTAAAGGTAAAAAAGTAATGGATGCAGGAACAGGAACAGGCGTTTTAGCCATATTGGCTAAAAAACAAGGAGCTTCTACAGCATTTGCATTTGATATTGATGATTGGTGTGTTGAAAACACCATTGAAAATGCTGCAGTAAACAAAGTAGAAGTTGTAGCCACAAAGGCTTCTATAGAAGATCTAGAACTATCTGCAGATTATGATATTGTACTTGCTAATATTAATAAAAACATATTACTAAGCCAGATGGACTTTTATAAGCAAGCGCTAAAAAAGAGTGGAGAATTGCTTTTAAGCGGCTTTTATGAAACCGATCTAGAAGATATTAAAAAGAAGGCAAAAGAGGTAGGGCTTACATACCAGAACCATAACGTGCGCAATAATTGGACAATGGCTCGTTTTATATATTAGGTTCAAATCAAAATTAAATTAAAACCTTAAACTTTAATATATAATAATACCGAAGATCAAGTCTGAGTTTTATCATAAAAAGCAAGCATCTCACTTCTAATCTTCCTAAATTTCGTGGTTTAAAATAATGAAAAAACTCTTCATCATATCTATTCTTGCCATATTGGGATTTCAAGCCCGATCTCAAGAATTCGTATTCACCTATAAATTAGGTGTTTTTGGTGATGAAGTAAGAACTATTTTAAGCCAAACTAATAACGAAGAGGCTACTGCCATTGGCCAGTCATTTGCCATTGCTTGGAAAGATTACTCCCCAGAATTACAAGTAAAAATTACGAAGCAAACCAAACAATTAAAAGATCAAGGTGCAAAAACCAGAAGTTATTTAAAAGATTATTTTGGTGCCTTAGCGGCAGCAATTAATGATGAGCATGCCCCAGTAAAAACCCTTACTAGCTATTTACGCGTTTCTCAAAAAGTAATAGACGAGTACCCTTTAAAAAAATCTATCCTATACTTTAAAACGTCTCGTATATTTTTTGAAACAGGAGCATTATATCACACCAATGGGTATCAGTTATTTGCGCGAAATAGAAGCTTTGTTTTTGATTATGGTGTAGAAGAATTACCGCCAATTGAAGAAGATGCCAATGAGGAAAAGGACGATTTTGAAGATTGGAATGAGGAGGAAAATTACGATGATGAAGGCTGGGACAGCAATTGGGAAGATGATACAACGGATTATTATGACGAACCAATTAATGAAGTTTTACAGGAAGAAGTCTTAACTAGACCAATAATAGGGCCCGCGATAATTTTCGATAAAATAAATCTAGAAATAACCACTTCGTTTGATACAGCTATAATAAAAAACAGTAAAGGTTCTCTTCTTATTATGGAGCAAGTTTTTGTGGGTGAAAAAGGGACTTTCGATTGGGCCTCGGTTGGGCTTCCTGCAGACTCCGTATTTGTAAATTTTAAAGGATTTGAATTCGATATTACCCAAACCTTATTTTATGCAAAAGGTGCAAACCTTACCTATATCCCAATGATTGAAAACCCTATTCCTGGTGTTTTTGAATATAAACCGCAAGAATTCAAGGACCCCAATAAACTATCGTACCCAAGGTTTAAATCATTAAGTAATACCGTTAACGTTAAAAATTTAGGCGGGTCCGGTTTCTATTACCGTGGCGGATTTTCGTTAGCTGGCAAAAAGATCTTGAGCGAAGGCAAGTATAAAGGGTTAGCAGAAATTAGTGTAGAAGGATCCGGAGGCACCAAATACAAAGCAAAGTCATTTCGATTTGTATTTCAAGACTCCACAGTAACATCTAAGCTTGCCTCCATTGTGCTATACGATAAGTTTGATTCTATTTACCACCCAGCCGTACAAATTAACTATGCGATTAATACACAAGATCTAGAAATTACCCGAGAAAAGGGCCATTTTAAAAACACCCCTTATGTTGCCAGTATGTACGATATTAATTTTACAGCCGAT
>CAZDQR010000172.1:0-6993 GCA_964507315.1 uncultured Roseivirgaceae bacterium | reverse complement strand
ACACGCTATTTCACCAATCGAGAACCCGACTAAAATTACGGTTACTCGTAAATTAATTGCCAGGTTAGAAACTGCTTTGACTGCAAAAACACTTGAGAACTAATACGATGGAATCAAGAAATTTAAGAAAAGATAGAGTAGGGGTTGTTGTAAGCAACAAAATGGATAAAACCATTACGATTGCTGTTATCCGTAAGGTGAAGCACCCTTTATATGGTAAGTTTATTAAGAAGACTAATAAATTTACAGCTCACGATGAAAAAAATGATTGTGGTATCGGTGATACTGTAAAGATCATGGAAACTCGTCCGTTGAGTAAGAACAAACGATGGAGATTAGTTGAAATAATCGAGAGGGCTAAATAATAATGATACAGCAAGAATCAAGACTTAGCGTAGCAGATAATAGTGGAGCAAAGGAAGTTCTTTGTATTCGCGTTCTGGGCGGTACTGGTAAAAGATATGCTTCGGTTGGAGACAAAATTATTGTCACTGTAAAAAGTGCAATGTCTTCAAGTAACCTTAAAAAAGGAACCGTATCTAGAGCCGTAGTTGTTCGAACTAAAAAGGAAGTAAGAAGAAAAGATGGATCATATATCCGTTTTGAAGACAATGCTGCTGTGTTGCTTACTCCAAATGATGAGCCTATAGGAACTCGTATTTTTGGCCCTGTGGCTAGAGAGTTGCGTGAAAAGCAATTTATGAAAATAGTTTCATTGGCACCTGAAGTATTGTAACAATGGAAAGAAAAAGTAACAAACAACCCAAATTGCATGTAAAAAAGGGAGATACTGTAAAAGTACTTTCTGGAAATGCAAAAGGTAAAACAGGCCTAGTGCTTGAAGTTATCGGTTCTAAAAGAAGAGTTATTGTAGAAGGAATTAATGTAGTTACAAAACACATTAAGCCATCTGCAGCTAGCCCTGAAGGAGGAATAACAAAAACAGAAGCTGCTATTCACATTAGTAATGTGATGTTAGTGGATGCTTCAACTGGAGACGCTACCCGAACAGGTAGAAAATTAGTTGAAGGTAAATTGGTGAGATTTTCTAAGAAAACTGGAGACGTTTTATAATGGCTAATCCTAGACTAAAAGATAAATACCTCAAGGACATCGTTCCTGCATTAAAAGACAAGTTTCAATACAAGTCAACAATGCAAGTTCCTAAACTTGAGAAAATCAGCATCAATAAAGGTATTGGAGCTGCTGTAGCAGATAAGAAATTAATCGATGCAGGCGTAGAAGAGTTATCAATAATTTCTGGACAGAAAGCTGTTGAGACATTATCCAAGAATGCCATCTCTAACTTTAAGTTGCGAGAAGACATGCCAATTGGAGCAAGAGTTACTCTTCGTGGAAGCCAGATGTACGAATTTCTTGATCGTTTAATGACCGTTGCTCTACCAAGAGTAAGAGATTTTAGAGGAATTAGCGAAAAAGGATTTGATGGCAGAGGTAATTATACGCTCGGTGTTAAAGAGCAAATTATTTTTCCTGAAATAAGCATCGAGAAAATTAATAAGATTAGTGGTATGAACATAACTATTGTTACGTCTGCTAACTCTGATGAAGAAGGATACGAATTGTTGAAGGCATTCGGTATGCCTTTTAAAAATAAAAACGCTAACTCTAACTAAGCAATGGCAAGAGAATCAATTAAAGCGCGCGAAAGAAAAAGAGAAAAACTAGTGGCTCGTTATGCTGAGAAGCGTAAAGCTTTGAAAGAAGCAGGTGACTATGTTGGACTTGATAAATTACCAAGAAACTCTTCTAGAGTTAGACTACATAATAGATGTAGAATGACTGGTCGTCCTAAGGGATATATGAGGAAATTCGGTATCTCTAGGGTAACTTTTAGAGAGATGGCGAGCCAAGGAAAAATACCAGGAGTAACAAAAGCAAGCTGGTAAAAATTTAAAGGTTTTCATTAACTTTTGTATATTAATAAATAACTTGTATTTTTGCAACCCGTTTCAAAAGCGGGTGGTAAATTTAAGTAGAATAAAAATGACTGATCCAATAGCAGATTACTTAACAAGGCTTAGAAATGCGATTAAAGCCAATAAAAGAATCGTAGACATTCCTTCTTCTAGATTGAAGAGAGAAATGACTAAGGTTTTGCATGCAAACGGGTTTATTCAGAGCTATAAATTTGAAGACGATGTTAATACCCAAGGGCAAATTAAAATCGCTTTAAAATACAATGCTAGCACTAAACTTAGTGCAATTGTAAGCTTAGAACGAATAAGCAAGCCAGGTTTGAGAAAGTATGCAAGCACTGATAGTATGCCTAGAGTACTTAATGGTTTAGGAATAGCAATTCTTTCGACATCGAAAGGCGTTATGACTAACAAAGAAGCTGTTAGGCAAAATATTGGTGGAGAAGTATTGTGTAACGTATATTAATACAAAGACAAATGTCGAGAATAGGTAATAAGCCAATTAGCATCCCTGACGGAGTAACACTTTCTGTTGCAGGAAACGTAGTTACAATTAAGGGACCTAAAGGGGAGCTTACTCAGGAGATTGATGCTGAGTTTAAGCTTGAAGAACAAGACGGAGCATACGCTATAAAACGTCCAACAGAGCAAAAAAGACATAGAGCCCTTCACGGTCTTTATAGATCTTTGCTGAATAACGCTGTTATTGGTGTTACTGAAGGATATAAAAAAGAGTTAGAACTTATAGGTGTTGGTTATAGAGCCAATGTTCAAGGAAATCTACTTGATTTAACGTTAGGGTATTCTCATAATATCATCTTTCAAATTCCTAGTGAAGTAAAGATTGTTGCAGAAAGTGCTAAAGGTAAAGCGCCATTAGTAGTTCTTGAAAGTACTGATAAGCAATTAATCGGACAGGTAGCTGCTAAAATAAGATCACTTAGAAAAGTGGAGCCTTATAAAGGTAAGGGTATCAAGTTTGTAGGTGAAGTTATTAGAAGAAAAGCAGGTAAAACTGCTGCTAAATAATTGACAAGATGAAATTAACGAAGTCAAATAGAAGATTAAGAATACGTAGAGGTATCCGAAATAAAATAGTCGGAACTTCTGCTCGTCCAAGACTTGCCGTATTTAAAAGCAATAAAGCTGTCTATGCTCAATTAGTAGATGATTCAAAAGGTCATACAATAGCAGCTGCTAACTCTATTGAGTTAGGAGCAACAGCAAGCAATATAGATAGTGCAAAACAAGTAGGAGCTAAATTGGCAGAAAGAGCCAAGGCTGCAGGTGTTGCAACTGTGTTATTTGATAGAAGTGGTTACCAATACCACGGAAAAGTTAAAGCATTGGCTGATGGCGCTCGTGAGGGTGGCCTTAAATTTTAAGTAATTATGTCAGAGAAGAATATTAGAGCAATAAAAGCCAGCGATATCGACCTTAAAGAAAAGGTTGTTTCGATCAACCGTGTTGCAAAGGTTGTTAAAGGTGGTAGAAGATTTAGCTTTTCGGCTATTATAGTTGTAGGAGATGGTAAAGGTGTTGTTGGATACGGATTAGGTAAAGCTAATGAAGTTGTAGATGCCATTGCTAAAGGTGTTGATGATGCTAAAAAGAACTTAGTTAAAGTTCCTTTATTTAGAAACACTGTACCTCACGATGCAATTGGTAAATATAGTGGTGGTTTGGTGTTATTAAAACCAGCGTCTCCTGGTACTGGAGTTATTGCAGGTGGTGCTATGAGAGCAGTACTTGAAAGTGCTGGAGTAAAAGATGTTTTAGCTAAGTCTAAAGGATCTTCAAATCCTCATAACGTAGTAAAAGCTACTTTCGATGCATTAATGCAAATGAGAGATGCCTACACGGTTGCTCAACAAAGAGGAGTTACATTAGAAACAGTTTTTAACGGATAAGAAAATGGCTAAAGTTAAAATTTCTCAAGTTAAGAGTACTATCAAGCGTCCTAACAGGCAAAAGCTTACAATTAAGGCTTTGGGTTTAGGTAAGATAGACAAATCGGTAGAGGTAGAATATACGCCTCAAATTGCCGGTATGGTTAAAAAAGTAAGCCATTTAGTATCAGTAAAAGAGCTATAAAGATGAAATTACATACATTAAAGCCTGCAGAAGGCTCTATAAAAAATGGTAAGAGAATTGGCCGTGGCCAAGGTTCTGGTAGAGGTGGTACTTCTACACGTGGCCATAATGGTGCGCAATCTAGATCTGGTTACTCTCGTAAGATAGGTTTTGAAGGTGGCCAAATGCCTTTGCAAAGACGTGTACCTAAGTTTGGTTTTACCAACCCTAACCGTGTTGAGTTTAGAGCTATTAACTTGGATACATTACAAGAACTTGCTGATAAAACAAAAACAACTAAAATTGATATTGATTTTTTAATTGCTAATGGTTTAGCACATAAAAATGACAATGTTAAAGTTTTAGGTAGAGGCGAATTAAAGGCAAAACTTGAAGTATCTGTAAATAAATTTTCTGCTTCAGCTGTAAAAGCAATTGAAACAGCAGGTGGTAAAGCAGAAACTGTTTAGATTTTATGAAACAATTTATTACAACCATAAAGCATATATTTTCTATTGAGGATCTTAGGGTTCGTATATTAAATACCGTTGGGTTTTTAATTATATTTAGATTAGGGTCGTATGTAGTACTTCCTGGTATAGATCCCATTATTTTAGCTGCTGTTCAGCCAGAAGCATCGGGTATTTTTGGGTTGTTAAATAATTTCTTAGGAGGAGCATTTTCAAGAGCATCTATATTTGCACTTGGTATTATGCCTTATATATCTGCATCCATTGTAATTCAATTACTTGGTATGGCAGTTCCTTACTTCCAAAAACTTCAGAAAGATGGAGAATCTGGTCGTAATAAAATAAATCAAATAACACGTGTATTAACTATTGTTATCACACTTGCTCAATCCATTGGTTACTTGGCAACCACAGTTCCTGTAGAAGCCATTGTTATCGATCCTTATTTCTTTAGAATAAGTGCAATGATTGTGTTAGTATCCGGTACTATGTTTACAATGTGGCTAGGAGAGAAAATTACAGATAAAGGCATTGGAAATGGTATTTCTATGCTAATTATGATCGGTATTATATCTCGATTACCAGCTTATTTTGTAACTGAGGTAATGGCACGTGGAATGAGTGGTGCGTTAGTTCTTGTATTAGAAATGGTTGCCTTGTTCTTTATTGTAATGGCAGTAGTTGCTTTTACACAAGCTACCAGACAAATACCTGTACAATATGCTAAACAAGTTATTGGTAATAAGGTGTATGGTGGTCAAAGACAATACATCCCATTAAAGGTAAATTCAGCAGGTGTTATGCCTATCATTTTTGCGCAAGCATTAATGTTTATACCTCCAATGATTGCAAATATTTGGGCCAATGATAGTGATATTGCAGCCTACGTAGGAACAGCTTTTTCTGATCCACGATCTTGGCAGTATAATGGGCTGTTTGCAGTAATGATTTTAATATTTACGTTTTTCTACACAGCTATCACGGTTAATCCTAATCAAATAGCGGAAGACTTAAAACGTAATGGAGGATTTGTTCCAGGTATTAAGCCAGGTAAACAAACGTCTGAATTTATAGATGATATTTTAACTAAAGTAACCTTACCAGGTTCAATATTCTTAGCTATGGTTGCTATTCTACCTGCATTTGCTGGTATGGCTGGTGTAAGTGGCGGATTTTCCCAGTTTTATGGTGGTACTTCCTTGTTAATTATGGTTGGGGTAATCCTCGATACATTGCAACAAATTGAAAGTTACCTATTAATGAGACATTATGAGGGAATGATGAAGTCTGGTAGAGTGAAAGGAAGGTCTCAAGCTGCTGTTGCTTAATTGCTATAATGATTCATTATAAAAGTATTGAGGAGATTGAGTTGATAAAAGAAAGTGCTGATATTCTTGGTAGAGCACATGGTGAAATAGCCAAATTAGTTAAACCAGGGATTAGTACAAGCAAGCTAGATAAGTTAGCTGAAGAGTTTATTAAAGATAATGGAGGTGTTCCTTCATTTAAAAATTATAATGGATTTCCTTATACATTATGTATAAGTCCTAATGAGCAAGTTGTTCATGGATTCCCTAACGATAAAGAGTTAGAAGATGGAGATGTGTTAAGTATTGATTGTGGAGTTTTTTATAAAGGATTTCATAGTGATTCGGCTTATACATATGCTGTTGGTAACGTGAAGGAAGAAATACTAGAATTACTTAGAGTGACAAAAGAGTCACTTTATAAAGGAATTGAAAAAGCGGTTGTTGGAAATAGAACTGGTGATATCGGATTTGCCATTCAGCATTTTGTTGAAGGTTACGGTTACACAGTTGTAAGAGAATTGGTTGGACATGGTGTAGGAGAGAGTTTACACGAAAGCCCCGAAGTACCTAATTATGGTAAACGAGGTAGAGGTGCTAAACTTAAAGAAGGGATGGTTATTGCCATTGAACCAATGATTAACTTAGGTAAAAGAGACATCGTGCAAGAAAGTGACGGTTGGACTATTCGGACAAAGGATAGAGCACCCTCAGCACATTTTGAGCATACAGTAGCAATTACCAAAGAAGGAGTTGAGATTTTGACAACGCATAAGTATATAGAAGAAGTATATAAATTATAATATGGCTAAGCAGGCATCTATTGAACAAGACGGAACTATTCTAGAAGCATTATCTAATGCAATGTTTAGAGTGGAACTTGAAAACGGACATGTGGTTATTGCGCATATATCTGGAAAGATGAGAATGCACTATATTAAAATATTGCCGGGTGACAAAGTAAAACTTGAAATGTCACCTTACGATTTGACAAAAGGAAGAATAGTTTATAGATATAAATAATACGATGAAAGTAAGAGCATCTGTAAAAAAGAGAAGTGCTGATTGCAAAATCATCCGTAGAAACGGAAAGGTTTATGTAATCAATAAGAAGAATCCCAGATTCAAACAAAGACAAGGATAATTGTTATGGCTAGAATTGCAGGAGTAGATATTCCACAACAGAAGAGAGGCGAAATCGCC
>CAZDQR010000171.1:0-7023 GCA_964507315.1 uncultured Roseivirgaceae bacterium | reverse complement strand
TGCAACGGGCAAGTTGAGCGTATAATTTACCATCAATGAAAATTGATTTACCGTAAAAGTTACTGGTACAAAAAGCGAGTAATTCATAACTCCAAAAGCATTAGATTCCACTTGGTATGCTAATAATTCGTTTAGTTTATCAGGATGATTATTTTGCAAATATTTATATTTCTTCATACCAATTCGATCTATCAATTGTGATTCGCGCGCTAAATTAATCTGCCAACTAACAACACTTGCATTGCCCATTAGCAAGGAAAGGTTGGGAGAAAGACTAACTCGATCAAAAATCCACCAATCGTTTTTAGCAATACTATAAGAGGTATTTAGTCGTATGCGATGGGCCGCATCACTGCCAAATGAGTAGGAGTAATCAATGCCAAAGCTGAGTTTTTTGATGTAATAATTACTAGATGCATTTAGTGCATCTGTAAACGGAAAAGTAGCATCACTTACTTCCGATTCGGGAAAGAAGTAGTGGTTATAAGAAGCCCAATAGCTCCAATTAGGAGTAAAATTGCCCATGTATCCAATATCAACTATAGTGGTGTTATAATTTGGCACTTGGTCGCTGTTCCAATAACCAGATACATCTGCAAATACACCTGATTTGTGGTAATAGGATATACCAGCGTTAAGCCCATATTGATTGATCCCTATTGTTCGTACAGCATTGGTAATTTGACCCGAATACCCAAGCCTTGTAGAAAATGATGATTTAATATATTTATTTTCCATTAAATCATCTAATAATTGCAAAAAAGAAGCTGAGTCAGCGGTAAGCTCATCTAGTAATAAAGAATCAAAGTATAGATAGTCAGAAAGTAGGGAATCGTAATCTGCGAAAGTAGAATCTGATTGGTTTACTTGGGCTTGCACATTAGTTATGGAAAAACCCAAAAAGCCCAGAAGGGCTATGGTTAAAATTTTATACGCATTAATGGTTGTTGAGTCCATATTAAATCTTCAAAAAAACAACGCTAACGTAAATTATAAGATAGTGTTTACAATAATTAATTATTGCCTTGCTGTCTTCTTTGTTCACGTTGGTTCATCATTTGGTCGCGCTGCATTTGTTGGCGTTTACGCATTTCTAATCTATTTAAAATCATTTGTCTAAAATCATCTTCTGCCTTTTTTAAGGCAACCATTTGTCGAGCACTAATTACATTATTAATTTTAGTCGCATACTTATTTTCAAGATCCAGTTTGTCTTGTTTAAACTGTTGATGAGCTTTTACTAAAGTTTTACTCTGCTCTTCGGTAAGGTTTTGCATATCCATCCCTTTTCTAGTTTGTAAAGCTTGCTTCTGCATGGTTCTACGTTCTTGCGCAAATTGGTTGTAAAGGGGCCAAAACTTTTCTGCCTGTGAAGGAGATAAACTTAACCTTTCGGTAATCATGGCAATTCTTGCAGCTTCTAACTTCGATCTTGTATTGCTATTAGGTGCTGGTTTCTGAGCCCAACTCGAAAGCGCAGCAATCAATACAACCACTATTAATAATACCCTTTTCATCTCTTTATATTTATTGTTCTTTTTAATCAGAAGTAACCTTTGGGTTGCTCCTTATATATTCTCTAAATCTTCTGCACTAAAATCTTGCATTAACAAATCAAGTTCTTCATCTGAAATATTGTCTAAGTTCATTGAAAAGTCATCTATTTTTTCGCCTTCGAAAGAAACTAATTCAAGAAAATCTTCACTTGATAAATCAGAATGGTCTAAATAATCTACCATTTCTTCGGTGCTAACATTAGCTAACATTAGCTCAATTTGAGCATCTGTATTTTGAGAGCCCGCCTGATACTTATATCCGAAATACCCAACCATAACCAATAGTATTAGTGATGGCAAAGCAAATTTGAGTACTACGCTTGTATTAAACACAAATGCCTTTTTTGTACTAGCAATTGCCTTGGTTTGTATAATGGTGGGCAATGCATCAAAATAGCCGTCAGGCACAGAAAACTCCTCTTTTTTAGAGAGGCTTTCGAGCTTAAAAACTTTGTTATGTTTGTTATTTGTTTCCATTATGTTTGTTTGACCTTATTTTTTACAAAAGGTTTAATCGTTTGTTAAAATATGTTCAATTTTTTTTACAGCATGATGATAACTTGCTTTTAGAGCGCCTACACTGGTATCTGTAATTTTGGCAATTTGATCATATTTCATATCATCAAAGTATTTCATGTTAAACACCATCCGTTGTTTGTCTGGCAATTTAAGCAAGGCTTTTTGGAGCTTAATTTGCACTTCATCTCCTGAGTAATGATGCCCACTATCAATATGGTCCGCCAGTTCTTTTTCAACATCAACCAAAGGTAGAAAGAAACGTTTCTTCTTTTTAGCCAAAAAACTTAAACACTCATTGGTGGCGATTCTGTAAATCCAAGTGTAAAGTTGGGCGTCTCCTCTAAATTTATCTAGGTATTTCCACACCTTAACAAATACTTCTTGAACTAAATCATCAGAATCATCATGGCTAATTACCATTTTTCGGATATGCCAATAGATTCGCTCTTGGTATTTTCGTACCAAAAGATTGAAGGCATAATTTCTTGTGTCTTCATTCTTAAGCTTTTCTATTAATTCCGAATCTTCCAAATGTAAAAACTGTTGAGTTGATACTTAGAGCAGGAGAAAACGAAAAGGTTTAATGCCTCTCCAATTATTTTTATAATTTTCTAATACGATCGATAAATCCTTCGAAATCACCTTTTTTTCTAACAACTAATATTGGAAAATGCTTTTCGTTTCTTATAAGCTTTTCAGCTACACTCCCTAATAATAATGCCGCAGCAGTTTTTCCTCTAGAACCCATAATAATGCCATCAACATTTTCTCTTTTTGCCAAATCTCTAATGTCAGAAGTTTTATCTTCGTTCATATCTTCTGAATAAACCGGTGTTATCTTAACTTCTTTTGTATCTATGCCTTTCACAAATTCTTCAAAATGTTCCATCGCAAATTTTTTCATTATCTCTGCAAATTCTTCTTTGGATTTACCAGAGTAATGGTAGCCAGAAGGTACAGTATACACGTTTTGACATATAATTTCTACAGGATCTTTAATTCTTGAGCCAATTAGTATGGCTCTTTCTAGAGCCTGCTTAGAATAGTCAGAAAAATCGATAGGGACTAAAAGCTTTTTAATAGCATTTGTTCTTTTAAGATGAGAACTACTACCTATAGGTACTGTTAATACATGGCAGGGCGACCTACGAGCTAATCGTTGGGTAAATGTTCCTCCACCATGGTTAGGATCTTTACTGCCTACCATTACCATATCAATGCCTTCTTTTTTGATAGCCCTTAGCAAAGGTTTTATACTATTAGATTCATTGGTTATGGTAAAGTCACAAGTTATTTCACTTTTAAGAGGAAAGTGGGAGTTGATTGTATGTTTTAGCTCTTTTTCTCTTTGATCAATAGTTTCTTGCTCCAAATTAGGAAACTCTTTCTTCATTTCTGAAGAAAGATTTATTCTTACTTCATGCATAAAATACACATGAGTTACTTCGGAAATATTAACAAAAAATTGAACATAATCAATTAGTTCACTGTCTAATGAAGAGTGATCAAGAGCTACTAGAATTTTTTTAATAGGTTGCATAATTAGGGCTATGTTTTCAAGAGTTGAATTTAGTGAATTACCAGGTTTCTACCAAGTCGGTAAGCATTTCAAATTGTTCTTTAGAGTGGGTTGGGAAATTAGCGATGCGCACTTGAGTGCTTTTCATTTTTCCATACCCTGTTCCTACGAGTAGTTTTTTGTGTGCTAAAAAATCGATCAAATCTTGCGTGTTTTCTCCGGTGTTTAAAACAATGATTGTATCAGATCTTAGTGATTTATCTTTAACAAACGATGTGATTTTTGAGTGGCCTTCAATCATTTTATAAAAAATGGCTGATTTGTACTTAATCTCACTTCGTATTAGTTGAATGCCTCTATTAAGCATGTCGGCAGTTACCTGTGCTAATAAATATATGCTAAGCACATTTGGTGTAGACACGGTTTGGTGATTTTTTGCTTGCTTCACCAATGCGTTTAAGTTATGATAGGATAGGAACTCCTTTTTTTCTTTGAGTACCTCCTCTGCTCTCGCTAAGCACCTATCATTAACGAGCCAAATTCCCAAACCTGCAGGCAAGCCGAAGCATTTTTGAACAGAAACATAAAGCGCATCAATTTTAGTATAATCAATATCTAAATAGGGAAGAGATGAAACCGCGTCTATAGATATGATTGCTTCCGGGTTTTCTGATCTTATCTTATAAATAGTTTCAAGAGGAGTGCTAACGCCTGTGCTAGTTTCATTATGAGTTATGGCAATATGATCTGCTTGTTTAACAAAACCATAATCTATTTCAGGAAATTCACCCCAATCAGCGTTAATCAGCAGCGCTTCTTTAGATGACTTATTTACAACCTTATAAAATTTTTCTGAAAAGGCACCATTTACAATATGTAGCGATTTTTCTTTTATTAAACCCTCCGTTGATAAATCCCAAACTTCGGTGGCCGAGTTAGTAAAAAGTATGGTGTAATTATCAGGTAAGTTAAGTAGCTCTCTTAAATTACTATCTGCTTGTTTATAAATATCTTTAAACTGCTGTCCTCTATGTGTAATAGAGCCAACACCTGTTCTTAATGCCTTTTTTGCATGCTGTTCAACCGAAAAGTATAGTTCTGATGGGCCAGGTGTAAAATAAGTTCGGTGCATTAAAAATGAGTTAGTTTTTACTACTGCAAAAATAATTTAGGAAACATTGGGATTATTATAATACCAACTAATTATTTTTGAGGTGCCATACAGATTCAACTGGTTCGGTTAACCAACATTAAGAATGAAAATGAGTGATGTTACCGGCAAAATAAGGCCTCAACCTTCGGGTTTAGCTTTGCTAACAGTGGACTATTGACCCGACTAACTAGCTTAAATCCTGATTCGCAGGGTTAACACTTCCCTTGGTCTGTATGGTTTTTTATTTTTTCTCTAAAATAAATTCAACAGCTCTTCTTTCGCTCCAATAGCTGCCGTCTTTTGCGGCAGGCATAAAACCAACATGCCCACCGTGTTTTGGTGTTTCAAACCAAATGTGTTTATGATCTATTAATTGTTCGTATGGGTAGCATTCTTTTGGTAAAAATGGATCGTTTAGCGCATTTACAATTAAGGTAGGTATTTTAATTTTAGGTAAGTAAAAGAGCGAACTCGATTGCAAATAGTAATCGTTAGCATCTTTAAAGCCGTGCAAAGGGCCTGTGTATATATCATCAAATGCACGCAACGATTTAATATCGTTTAACTCATTTATGGGAAATTTGTCGCCCATATTTTTATGCTTGCTTCTTAGTTTTTTTCTTAGCCTTTTTAAGAATCGCAAAGAGTACATTTTGTTCTTCAGTTTCTCAATTTCATCAGACCCTGAGCTTAAATCAATAGGTACTGAAAAAACAACGGCACTCTTAAGCTCTTTTAAAGGATGGGTGTCTAGCTCACCCATAAATTTAAGCGTAAGGTTACCTCCTAAACTAAATCCAACTAGCGATATTTTTTCATAGCCTTTGGTAATAGCATGTTCAACTACTGTTCTTAAATCGTAGGTGGCTCCACTATGATAAAATTTAGTTGTTAAATTCATTTCATCAGAGCATCCTCTAAAATTCCATACAAGGGCATCAAAATTAGCACTGTTAGCAACTCGAGCTAAGCCTTTTACATAGCCACTATCGCTGTTGCCTTCTAAGCCGTGCGAAACAATTATTAAGTGATTCGCATTTACTTGATACCAGTCTAAATCGAGAAAATCATCATCTGGTGTAAAAATTCTTTCCTTATGAGTAGGCAAAATGCTTACTTTGCGAAACATGCTCGGAATTACTGTTTCTAGATGCTCTCCAGAAATAAATTTTGATTTTTTATAAGTTGAATTTGAAATTAGCATTGGTTGTGTTCTAAAAATTACAACCAAAGTAATATAATTTCGTTCCAAGCAGAAAGCTGAAATTGTTATTTTATTCAAACTAATTAGAATGCCGACAAAAGTTTATCAAAGGGTTGTTTTATTTGCTAGTGCCTTCTTGTTTTTACTTACCAATCAACTAGTTGCTCAAAATGATAAATTTACGCTAAACGGCTATGTGAGAGATGCGTCTAGTGGCGAAGAGTTAATTGGCGTTACTATTTATTTTCCTGAGATAGAAAAAGGTGTTGTTACCAATGTCTATGGCTTTTATTCTATTACTGTGCCCCAAGGAAATTATAAAGTTGATTTTAGGTATGTAGGTTACACTAAAATTGAGGAATCAATCAATTTAATTGCTAATATTCAACTAAACATAGATTTAGCCTCTGCTATTGAGCAAATGGATGAAGTGGTGATTTCTGCAGAAGCCTTAGACGCCAATGTTACAGATTTAGAAATTAGCACAGAAAAAATTGATTTGGTTGCACTTAAAAATATGCCTTCGGTATTTGGCGAGCCAGATTTAATAAAAATGGTTCAAATGATGCCTGGTGTAATTACGGCTGGAGAGGGTACTTCTTCCTATTTTGTAAGAGGTGGCAGTGCCGATCAAAATTTGATTTTAATTGATGAAGCCCCCATTTACGACCCGTCTCACTTATTTGGTTATATCTCCGTTTTTAATTCTGATGTTATTAAAAATTCTAAACTTTATAAAGGGGGGATACCTGCGCAATATGGGGGCAGGTTATCTTCTATATTAGATGTAAGAACAAAAGACGGCAATAATAAAAAGTTTGGCGGTTCGGCCTCCATAGGCACCTTGGCTAGTAAGGCTACCATTGAGGGGCCAATTGTAAAAGACAAAGGCTCTTTTTTATTATCTGCCCGAAGGTCGTATGCAGATCTGTTTTTAAAGATAGCCAATAACTCTAATAGCGTATATTTTTACGATGTAAATGCAAAAGTTAGTTGGAAGCAAAGTAATAAAGATCGCTAGAGATAGTCATTTAGGCACATACTAATTTAGAGTGTTCAATATTCTCAGCGA
>CAZDQR010000170.1:0-7061 GCA_964507315.1 uncultured Roseivirgaceae bacterium | reverse complement strand
ATACCTGAATGGTTACTGGGTTATCATCATCTAGTGGGTCAGTTACAAACTTTCTTCTCCTTTTAGAGAATAGCCCTTCTGATGGAGCTTTTACCACTGGTTGTTCTACTGTTTCAGTACTCATATCTATAAATTACTGATGTTGATTTTTCTTAATAAATGATTCATAATTGGTCAAGTAGTCTTTTACCATCGCATTTAAGCCTTTGGCTGTAAGCGTTGCTCCAGACATCCCATCTACCTCGTGAGTACCGAATAAAGAAGGGTCTTTAACTTCTCCCTTTTTCATTACTACAGATACGAGCTTGCCAGATTCATCAAAAATTGTTTTTCCTTGATACCGTACTTGAATTTCTTTTGAATCAATTCTTGCACCCAAACCTGGTGTTTCTTGTACGTGACCAAAAGACACTCCTTTAATAGTATTTAAATCTTTTTCAAGAGCTACATACCCATAAATAGCATTCCACAATCCCGCTCCATATAGAGGCAAAATATAAGCTTCTATTTTGGTAGGATCATCCTTGCTCATATATTCGTAAACAGGATATTCCCTTTTATCACGATCCATTTTGTAGTTCTTCAAAATGTTAACATTTTCAGCTACAATTGGGTTTCCTTTTCTATCCTTTTCTATAAGGTTTCCCTCTAAATCTACAACCATAGATTTAATTCTAGAGCTATAAATGGCAAGGGCATCATCCCCTTTTTCCAATTTCATTACAGCACTTAGAATAGACTGTTTGGTATCTAGCTCAATCGATTTTTTTTGAGCCGGAGCCAGAACTTGCGAAGTAAATGATAAAATACCTCCAATTATCACGGTCATAATTGCCGTGAACATTAATACGTATGTGTTAGACCTTTGCACGTTTTAACCTCCTTTTCTTGTTAGCTGCTACCACATAATAATCAACAAGTGGTGCAAATACGTTCATAAATAAAATTGCAAGCATAATACCTTCTGGGTATGCTGGGTTAAGTACTCGAATGATGATAGTTAACACACCAATCATAAACCCATAAATCCATTTACCTGTTTCGGTTTGCGATGCCGTTACCGGATCGGTTGCCATAAACACGGCACCAAAAGCTAAACCTCCTATAACCAAGTGATATTCTGGAGGCATCATCATATACTGATTAGCTCCTACTACACTTAATAATAAAGCCATTAAATAAGCTCCACCAAAAACACTCACTATAACTTTCCAGCTCCCTACTCCTGTTACAATCAAAATTAGAGCTCCAATTAGTATCATTAATACAGATGTTTCACCAATTGCTCCTGGAACAAATCCATAAAATAAATTAGCAAACGAAAAATCAGTAGTGCTCGCAGCAAATGTTTGAACCACATTTTGACCTGTTTCAAGGGTTGATGCTGCTAATGCTAATGGGGTAGCTCCAGAAAATCCATCTACAGCCATTTGATCTCCCAAATACACCCAAACTTGATCTCCAGAGATATCTGATGGATAAGCAAAGTACAAAAATGCTCTTGCTACTAATGCAACGTTAAGCACATTCATTCCTGTTCCTCCAAATGCTTCTTTTGCAATTACTACCGCAAAAATTGAGGCAAATGCTACTTCCCATAATGGAATAGTTGGAGGCATTACCAATGGGATTAAAATTCCTGAAACCAAGAATCCCTCATTAATAGGGTGCTTTCGTATTACCGAAAAAGCAAATTCCGTAATAAATAATCCAAATAAATAAGTAATGATAATAATTGGCACTACACGTTGAATACCAACCCACCATAAATCCCAAGAGGATGTTGGCTCTAGGCCAACCGCTGCATAGTATTGATAACCTACATTATACATACCAAATAATAAGGCAGGTACTAATGCAATAATTACGGTCATCATAAACCTTTTTAAATCAACAGCATCTCTTACTTGAACACCTTTAAATTTTGTTGTTTCGTTAGGAACAAACATTAAAGTTTCAACAGTTTCAAATAAGTGATGATATTTTTCAAGCTTATTCCCTTTTTCAAAAGGAACCTTAGCTTTGTCTAGAATGTCTCTTATAAACTTCATATTCAATTCATCTTTTAGCTGTACTGAAGTAGGTCAAGGCCTTCTCTCAATATGGATTGTACATCGTGTTTAGAAACATCTATGAACTCACAAAGCGCAAAATCTTCTTCAATTACTTCGTACAATCCTAGTTCTTCCATTTCATCAAAATCTTCTGCTAAAATTGCTTTTAGCAAATGCGTAGGAAGTATATC
This sequence comes from uncultured Roseivirgaceae bacterium, assembly GCA_964507315.1. Classification (GTDB taxonomy): domain Bacteria; phylum Bacteroidota; class Bacteroidia; order Cytophagales; family Cyclobacteriaceae; genus JAKISE01. The sequence goes on along the minus strand of CAZDQR010000170.1, from coordinate 4,816 downwards.
CATAGGAACCACTTTTTCGAAAGCGCCTGTTTGCACAAATGCACGAGGTTCTCCTTGCACATTGGTATCTAATGCATATTCTTTTTTTGCTCCGTTTAGGAACGAAAGCAATCCGAATGCTTTGTGAAAGCTTAGCTTATTCATGGTTGGAGCAATCCATCCCATAAATTGATAATGATCGCCTTCGGGCAATACAGTAAACTGGTTTGCATAAAAGCCTAAGTGCCCATCTTCTCCAACATTTTCTCCTGTAAGCACATTGCCACTTACATAGCGCACATGGTCGTTCTTAAGATTGCCTTCTGTAAAAGTTTTAACTGCAGCTCCGGCATACGTTTTATAGTATTGAGGATTATTAATTTCAGAACCCGTTAGCGCAATTGTTTTTGAAGCATCAAACTTACCCTCTAAAAATAGTTTGCCAATTTGAACAACCCCAGAAGGGCTAACCGTCCAAGCAACATCTCCTTTAGAAATAGGATCTATGTGATGAATTTGAATACCTACATTACCTGCTGGGTGCTTGCCACTAAACTTATTCATTTGAACACCTTCGGCATTCAAAAACATAGGGTTTACTTCGTCTGCAGAGTTTACATTAATATGGATATACCCATCTGTAAATTTCTTAAGAACAGAAATTCCTGCTTGAAAAGATTTTTCCTCTCCCTTAAAAATAACATTATAATCAGGTGCGAGAGGGCTTGTATCAAAGCCACTAATAAAAATAGATTTTGGCGTATCGTTACCATCTGCCACCACACCAAAAGGACGCATAATAATGTTTGGCCAAACTCCTGCTAACAGCATTTGTTCTTTCAAATCATCTTTACTCACCTTAACCAGGTCGCTGGTAGAATGTTTTTTGAACGATTCGTATTCTATTTCTTTATCAGCTAGAATTACTATTTCAAGGAGCTTTCTTTTGTCTCCTCTTTTGATATCGATAATTTCTCCACTAACAGGCGCAACATAATTTACCGTTTCATTCTTTTTATCTACCAGAACTGGACTTCCTGCTTTTACAGAATCGCCTACAGCTACTAGAGCTTTAGGGCGTTGCATTCCAATAAAATCAGTAGGTTTTACGGCATACGTTCGCGAGTGTAGCGAATCAGAAATCTTATTTTCAGCTTTACCGGCTAGGTTGATATCAAATCCTTTCCTTAGCTTAACTGTTTTAGACATACTATTCAATCGAATTAATCTTCTTTGAAGTCCAACAAAAATAATACATTAAAACTTGAAATAACGACCATTTTATGGATAGAATTTCAAATTCTTACAGCTTTTTTAAACTACTAAAATAAGAAGGCCATTATGAATTAGAATATGGATGAATATCTCCAGTTTTTCCTTCAAAAAATAATGGAATTGCGCTATTCCTATCTTCCAAATACTGCTGATAGGTATTGGAGAAACTCATTCGCTCTGATAATGTGGCAGGGTAATTACCATTAAGACCAATGATTAGTTCACAAATTTCTCTTACTGCATGCTCTTGGCCTTCGGAGGCAGTTTTGTAATCTGCAATCTGTTCTGATTTTATAAAGGCATCCATCAATGGGTTTGATTTTCGGTTTACCTGAAACCGTAACGCCACCTCTTTGGCTAAACCTAAATCTAAAATATCGTCAAATGAAAAAGCAATTTCTTCTGGAGAAATATTGAACTCTTTTTTTATATGAGTTAATGCAGCCAACTTATTTCTAACACTTAAGTAAACGGCTGCAAAATGCTCTCGTTGAGCTAATTTTACAGCTGGCTGGTTATTCTCTCCGGTAATAATAAATATCAAAGGAGCCTTACCCTCTTTTAAATAGCCGCTAAAACGAAGCATGTTTAAGCCCATGCTCGATGGCTCAGAAAATGGGCTTCCAGCATCATTTTGCTTAAACCCACTATTAAAAACACCATCCCAATCAAAAACAAAGGCTTTTATTTGGGGTAATTTTTCTGTAAAAACAGAAAGAGGAGAAATAAATTCTCCTCCTACTCTTTCAAAACTTAGTTTTATATCGTTGCTATTTGAAAAGTCCACAATTGGCTATTTCAAATCTTGGATGTCTATCTGACCAACAACTTCTTCTCCATTTAAAACAATTAAGTTATCAATTCCCTTTTCGCGGAAAAGAACAGAAGCATCGTGCAATAACACGTCTCCTTGAATAGTGATAGGTGCATTAAATGACAAATCACTCATTTTTTTACTAACCGCTCCTTCGCCATCGGCTTCAACTAATCTTCTTAAATCTCCATCGGTAAACGTACCAGCCAATTTACCATCAGCACCCATAACAGCTACACAGCCAAAGCCAGAAGCCGTCATTTTAACTAATGCATCGGTTACTGAATCATCCATTACAACCTTTGGATTTTTGCTTGATAACACGTCTTTCACTTTAACAGTCATCAATTTTGTGTGCTCTACAAATTGAGAGATACCAACTTCTGTAAAGTGGTTAGAAGTTAATTGCTTCATTACTTTCCAAGGCACAGTACAAACATGCACACCAATATTAATGGCATTTCTAATATGCTCTGGGTAACGAACTGATGAGAACATGATTTTAGAATCGTAGCCATAAGTTTCAACTGCATCAACACACTGAGCAACCAAATCTAGCGCATCAGTACCTTGATCTTGCAAACGACCTACTAATGGACAAACATAATCTGCACCAGCTTCCATTGCCATATATGCTTGTTGCAATGTGTACACCAAATGCACGTTTACTTTAAAGCCTTTATCCTTAAGTAATTTACATGCTTTAACGCCTTCTAACGAAACTGGTATTTTAAATACAGTTTTGTCAATATCAAGACCTAGTGCTAATTGCCTTTCAGCTTCTGCTAAAATATCTTCAGCAGTATCTCCTAATGCTTCAATCTGAAGAATTGGAACAATTTTAGAAAGCTCAACGATTAAACCATCGATATCGGTAACACCGTGGCGGTGCATAAATGTTGGCGTTGTAGTAAGGCCTTTAATAAAACCTAGCCCGAACGCTTCTTTGATTTCTTCTAAATCAGCTGAATCAAGATATAACTCCATAATGTAAGATGGGCTTATGCCCTATTTAAATTTGTAATTTCAATATTTAGATGTGCAAAGGTAATCTTTTTTAAAAATCAAATCCCAAAAAATATTTCGTAAACATTTTGACCCTTAAATTGTTTCTTTTAATAGGGATCACCTATTCGATATTTAGCGTATATTTTTATATTTAAAACATTTGTATTACATTTGTATTACAAAAATGAAACTATTATGCTAAATGTTCGAATCGATAAAGATTTAGAGAAAAAGCTAACTAACTATAGCCTTGAAAACAACTCAACAAAATCAGCCATAGTTAAAGAAGCTTTAGCACTGTACTTTACAAAAAAAGAAACGCGAGAAACCGCCTATGAAATGGGTTCAGGTTTATTTGGCAATGCAGGAAGTGGAAATGCAAACGCTTCTACTACTTATAAAAAGAAGCTAAAACAAAAATTAAATGAGAAACACGCTCATTGATGCAGGCCCATTAATTGCGCTTTTCGATCGAAGCGACAAATACCATTTAAGAGCTGTACGATTTATAAAAGAATTTGAAGGACAACTTTGGAGTACTTGGCCTGTGATAACCGAAGTGAGCCATATGTTAGATTTTAATACAAAGGCTCAAATAAACTTTTTGATATGGATTGAGCGGGGCGCAGTGAAATTAGTAGATTTAAAAACTGACCACCTCGCTAGAATTATAGAATTAACTAAGAAGTTTAATGATGTGCCAATGGATTTGGCGGATGCTTCTTTAATGGTTGCCTCTGAAAAATTAAACTGTATGGAGATTGCTAGCATTGATTCTGACTTTTACATTTACCGAACCGTGCGCAATAAATATCTTACGAATACTTTTTTATAAGCATTCAACTCTATCAATCCTTTACCTCCACCACCATTTCTATTTCTACAGGGATATTAAATGGTAATACGTTAGTGCCCACTGCAGCTCTAACATGTTTTCCTTTATCACCAAATACCTCTACCATTAAATCGGAACAGCCGTTCATCACCTTGGGTTGATCGAAAAATTCATCGGTTGAGCTTACCAAACCAAAAACACGTACAATACGAACTACTTTAGTTAAGTCACCACCTACTGCATCTTTTAAAGTAGCGATCAAACATATACCTGCCTGGCGGGCAGCAGCATACCCTTGTTCTATTGTAACCTCGTCTCCTAATTGTCCTTTTGGAATACCTCCTAAATTACATGGTCCATGGCCAGATAAAAAAATCAGATTGCCAGTACGTACCCATTTCACATAATTAGCTACGGGCTTACTTGGTGTAGGTAGCTCAATGCCAAGTTTTTTGAGTTGCTCCTCGGGATTAATATTTTCTTGTGCTTTAACCACTATGGAACTCACTAGCAGGAAAGAAATTGAGATGAATAATATGCGCATAAAAAAAGCCTTAGTTAATAACTAAGGCTAAATATAAGACAATTAAAAATTTATCCTCTATACTTTACTTCCACTGCGTGAAGCTCCAAAATTGGCTTCATGAACTCTTCAATATCATACACACATAACTGACTGGCCGCATCGCATAATGCCTTAGCTGGTTCTGGATGAGTTTCTACAAACATCCCATCTATACCTGCAGCTACTCCTGCACGTGCTAAACCTGGCAAAAACTCTCTATTACCACCAGAAGGATCTGCACTTGGAATACCATATCTACGCACGGAGTGTGTTACATCAAACACCGTTGGGTAACCCAATTGGTTCATATGATAAAACGCACGGGGATCAACCACTAAAT
>CAZDQR010000169.1:5490-7123 GCA_964507315.1 uncultured Roseivirgaceae bacterium | reverse complement strand
AAAATTAATTCGTCCATTATTCCATTGCCACTTGAAAATGTGGATACGGATCAAATTATTCCTGCTCGTTTTTTAAAGTCGACTAGCCGAGATGGGTTTGGAGAAAACCTATTTCGTGATTGGAGATTTGATAAAGAAGGGAATACGAATACTGATTTTGCTTTAAACAAAATTACCGAAGGAGAAATTCTTGTGGCAGGTAAAAATTTCGGTTGTGGATCTAGTAGAGAACACGCAGCTTGGGCTCTTACCGACTATGGATTTAAAGTAGTAGTCTCCAGCTTTTTTGCTGATATTTTTAAAGGCAATGCGCTTAATAACGGCCTCTTACCAGTGCAGGTTTCTGAGAAATTTTTACAAGCAATCTTCGATTCTAATAGCGAGTTGGAAGTTGATCTTGAAAAGCAGGTAATCAAAATTAAGGATACAGGAGCAGAAGAGACATTTGACATTTCTGTTTATAAAAAGCACTGCCTAGTTAATGGGTTAGACGATATTGATTTCTTGCTCAGCAATAAAGCAGAGATTGAAAAATTTGAATTAAATAGAGAAGACCTTGAAGGTTTACCTTCAACTAGAAATTAAACCTTCAAGGTCTAAACAAAATATAAATGGGAATAACTAAAAATATAGCAGTTCTGCCGGGAGACGGAATCGGACCTGAAGTAACCGACCAAGCAATAAAGGTATTAAATGCGATTGGCGAGCGTTTCGGTCATTCGTTTAATTACACGCACGGTTTAATTGGAGCAGTTGCCATTGATGAAACAGGCAATCCATTTCCGGATGAAACCGAAGAGGTATGCAAGAATGCGGATGCTATTTTATTTGGCGCCATTGGCGATCCAAAATACGATAACGATCCATCGGCTAAAGTTAGACCAGAGCAAGGCTTGCTTAAAATGCGCAAAAACTTGGGTTTGTTTGCCAACATTCGTCCCGTTACAACATATGACCAACTAGCAGACATCTCTCCTCTTAAAAATGAGATTATCAAGGGTGTTGATTTTGTGGTATTTAGAGAATTAACCAGTGGCATTTATTTTGGCGAGCCAAGAGGAAGATCAGAGGATGGTAATACCGCTTTTGATACCTGCTTATATAGAACAGAAGAGATTGAACGTGTTACTAAACTTGCATTTGAGGCAGCTCAAAAACGTAGCAAGCGATTAACTTTAGTGGACAAGGCTAATGTGTTAGCGACTTCTCGCTTATGGCGAGAAAAAGTAACGGCTATGGCTCCTGATTATCCAGATGTAACCCTTGATTTTATGTTTGTGGATAATGCGGCTATGAAAATAATCCAAAATCCAAAACACTTTGATGTGGTTGTTACCGAAAATTTGTTTGGTGATATTATTACAGATGAGGCTTCTGTGTTATCAGGTTCATTAGGTATGTTGCCTTCTGCATCTATAGGAACAGGCATTAGTTTGTTTGAGCCTATTCACGGTTCATATCCGGAAGTAGCTGGGCAAGGAAGAGCAAACCCAATGGCAGCTATTTTATCAGCAGCAATGCTGTTAAACCATAGTTTTGGATTGTTGAAGGAAAGTGAAGTAATTGAAGAAGCAGTAAAAGAGGCCATAACAGCAGGTGTTTGTACCGAAGATTTAAAACCTTCTAAAGTACA
>CAZDQR010000169.1:0-5390 GCA_964507315.1 uncultured Roseivirgaceae bacterium | reverse complement strand
AAAAGGAGTGAAGTAATAATTAAAAATAATTTCTATACATTTGGTGCTTCTAAGAAAAGTACTAATGAAAAGAATAGAAATTATTTCACTGATTATTATGGATGTCATTCCAATGATATCGAGGTGAGGTAGTGTCTTAAAAATATATAAGCGCCATTCTCACATCGAGGATGGCGCTTTTTTTATGTAAAACGAATTTGATTAACCAAGTAACCGTAGTGATGAATATTATTCTTACCCTGATTATTATCAGTGGATAAGCGAAAGGTTATTGAGTAAAAACAATGAAGCCTTTCTAATTGAAAGGCTTTTTTTATGAAGTAAATTATGATGAAAAGTAAGTATTACAACGACAAAACAGTCATCTTTTTAGATGGTAATTGGGTAAAAGCGAAAGACGCGAGCGTTTCGCTATTTAGTCAAACTTTACATTATGGAATTGGCGCTTTTGAAGGCATTCGTGCTTATCAAACACCTTCGGGTATATCACTTTTTAAAGCAGGTAGCCACTTCCGAAGATTGCTTCATTCACTTGAAGTGTTAAATATTAAAATTCCTTATTCCGAGGAAGAGCTTTTTAACATTGCTCAACAACTACTTCAAAAGAATAATTTACGAAATGCTTATGTGCGCCCTTTGGTGTTTTTAGATGAAGATATGCGTTTAACACCTTCATCAAAAGCACACGTAATGATTGCCGCATGGGAGTGGGGACAATTATTAGGAAGTGGAGAATTGAATATGACACTTTCTACTTTTTATCGGCCCGAGAAAAAATCTTTGCCTGTAACGGCTAAGCTCATTGGTAATTATACCAATGGTATTTTGGCTTCGCAAGAAGCAAGGGCTAAAGGCTTTGACGAAGCCTTAATGTTTGATGTGCAAGGCAATATCGCTCAGGCCCCAGGAGCTAACTTCTTTTTAGAAAGAGACGGTGAGCTTTATACATCTTCATCAGCCAGCATAATGTCGGGCATTACCCGAAAAGTTATAATGGAATATGCTAAAGAAATGGGCGTAAAAGTACACGAACAAGAAATTACAGTAGATATGATTCATAATGCTGATTCAGCCTTTTTAACTGGAACAGCTACGGAAGTGGTAAGTGTAAGATCGATTGAAGGGGAGCAAATGAAACTCCAATGGGAAGATTCTATTGGTTCTCAGTTGGCAGAAATTTACCAACATCGCATCCGCCACGATGATTACCACTCAATGACCATAGTTTAAAACTACCGTCATTACGAAGGAGGAACGACTGAAGTAATCTATGTCAGATTGCTTCGCTTCGCTCGCAATGACGTAACAAAGAAATAAATGAAAGAATTAAATAAATACAGTAAAAATATCACACAAGATCCAACGCAACCTGCGGCACAAGCGATGTTGCACGCTATTGGATTAACAACTGCTGATTTTAAGAAGGCCCAAGTAGGTATTGTAAGTACCGGATTCGAAGGAAACCCTTGCAATATGCACTTAAATGGATTGGCTACTGAAATTAAAAAAAGTGTGGATAAAAGTGACCTAAAAGGATTGATCTTTCATACCATTGGAGTAAGTGATGGCATCTCAATGGGCACATTTGGGATGCGTTATTCGCTTCCGTCTAGAGATATTATTTCTGATTCCATAGAAACAGTAATGAATGCCCAGCACTACGATGGCGTTGTTGCTGTGGTAGGTTGTGATAAAAACATGCCAGGTGCAATGATTGCTATGGGGCGATTAAATAGACCTGCCATATTGGTTTATGGTGGAACAATTGCTGCTGGTGAACATAAAGGAAGAAAGTTGGATGTGGTTTCTGCGTTCGAAGCTTTAGGTGAAAAAATAGCAGGAACAATTTCTGAAGAAGACTATAATGGCGTAGTTAAAAGTGCTTGCCCGGGAGCAGGTGCTTGTGGAGGAATGTACACAGCTAACACGATGTCATCTGCAATTGAAGCCTTAGGATTAAGCTTGCCTTACAGCAGTTCTAACCCAGCAGTAAGCACCGACAAACATTCGGAATGCGATCATATTGGGGCTGCTATGCGTAACCTCTTAGAAAAAGATATTAAACCAAAGGATATCTTAACGAAGAAAGCATTTGAAAATGCACTTTCACTCATTATGGTGCTTGGCGGTTCTACCAATGCAGTACTGCATATGATTGCGATTGCAAAATCAGTGCAAATTGATTTAACACTTGCTGATTTTCAACGTATCAGCGATAAAACTCCTTTCTTGGCTGACTTAAAACCAAGTGGACAATATGTAATGGAAGACCTTCATAAAGTAGGGGGAGTTCCTGCCGTAATGAAATATATGCTAGCAAACAATATGCTTCATGGAGATTGCTTAACTGTAACAGGTTATACGATAGCTGAAAACTTAGCTCACGCAGAAGAATTAAAAGAAGGGCAAGATGTGGTTCACACATTGGAGAATCCAATTAAGGAATCTGGGCACTTACAAATACTTTTTGGCAACCTAGCAACTGAAGGATCTGTTGCAAAAATTACAGGTAAAGAAGGTTTTGTGTTTGAAGGAACTGCCAAGGTGTATGAATCTGAATTTGATGCCAATGATGGCATTGGTGAAGGAGAAGTAAAGAAAGGTGATGTAGTTGTAATTCGCTACGAAGGCCCTAAGGGTGGCCCAGGAATGCCAGAAATGTTGAAGCCAACGGCTGCTATTATGGGAGCTGGCCTTGGTAAAGAAGTTGCCCTTATTACCGATGGTCGATTTTCTGGTGGAACCCACGGATTTGTGGTAGGCCATATTACACCAGAAGCACAAGTAGGGGGTGTCATTGCTTTAGTAAAAGATGGAGACGTTATTCGAATAGATGCAGAAACGAATTCCATTGTGGTAAAGATTTCAGACGAAGAATTGGCTGCACGTAAAGAAAAATGGCAACCTCAACCTTTAAAGAAAACAAGCGGTAGCTTATTTAAATATGCTAAACTCGTTTCCACGGCATCAGAAGGATGCGTAACGGATGAGTAAGATTAAGAGTGCCTAAAATTAGAAGTTAGGCGATAACTCTAGGCAATCCGAACTCTAGACACTTCGGACTTGATAAAAGAAATAATAAGATAAATAATTATAAAAATGGAAACACTTGTAAAAGAACATCCAAGACAAACCAATTCGAAACCTAAAAAAGTGACGGGCTCAGAAGCCATTATTTTGTCTCTTTTAAACGAAGGTGTCAAGGAAGTCTTTGGTTACCCAGGTGGCGCCATTATGCCTTTGTACGATGAATTGTACAAATACGAAGATAAACTGACCCACTATTTGATGCGCCACGAGCAAGGAGCTGTTCACGCAGCACAAGGGTTTAGCCGTGTATCCAGTAAAGTGGGTGTTTGCATTGCTACTTCGGGGCCGGGAGCAACTAATTTAATTACTGGTATTGCCGATGCTCAAGTGGATTCAACCCCTTTGGTATGCATTACAGGCCAAGTGCCTTCTCAATTATTGGGCACTAGTGGTTTTCAAGAAATTGACATCATTGGTATATCCATGCCTGTTGTAAAATGGAATTTTCAAGTAACAAGGGCAGAAGAAATTCCTGAAGCATTGGCTAAGGCATTTTACATTGCTGCCTCTGGCCGGCCGGGCCCAGTTTTAATAGATATTACAAAAGATGCTCAGTTTGGTGAACTTGACTATGTGTATAAAAAATGCGAAGGTATTCGTAGTTATAAACCGGTTCCTAAACTAGATATTACTTCAGTAGGCAAAGCAGCAACGTTAATAAATGAATCAAAAAAGCCAATGATTCTTTGTGGGCACGGTGTGCTTCTTAGCAAAGCAGGAAAAGCGCTTTTAGCTTTTGCTGAAAAAACACAAACTCCAGTTGCTTCAACGTTACTTGGCTTATCGGCTTTTCCTCCAACTCATCCTTTATATGTAGGAATGTTAGGAATGCACGGTAATTACGGGCCAAATCTAAAAACCAATGAAGCCGATTTGCTCATAGCAGTAGGTATGCGTTTTGATGATCGTGTAACAGGTAATTTGGATAAATATGCGAAGCAAGCGAAGATTATTCATATCGAAATAGATCAATCTGAGATTGATAAAAATGTAAAAGCAGATGTAGCTGTTTTGGCAGATGCCAAACAAGCACTGCAGGCAATAACGGCTTTGGTTGATGATAGTAAACGTGAAAGTTGGATACAAGAATTTAAAGACTGCGAAGCCATTGAATCTGAAAAGGTTGGTAATCCAGAATTATACCCTTCAAGTGGTCCGATTAAAATGGCCGAGGTTATCAATCTGATTTCGGAGCAAACTAAGGGAGAGGCTGTTTTAGTTACAGATGTTGGGCAACATCAAATGATTGGCAACAGATATTATAAGTTTAATACTTGTAATTCAATTGTTACTTCAGGCGGCCTCGGTACGATGGGCTTTGCCTTGCCTTCGGCATTTGGTGCTGGTGTTGGCGATAAAAAACGCCAAATCATTGCAGTTGCAGGTGATGGTGGTATTCAAATGACTATTCAAGAGCTTGGAGCTTTGGCTCAGTATAAAATACCTGTTAAAGTGGTTATCCTAAATAATAGTTTCCTTGGCATGGTACGCCAATGGCAGCAATTATTCTTCGATAAAAGATACGCATCAACAGAAATGGTTAACCCTGATTTTGTAGCTATTGCTAAAGGCTATGGCATCGAGTCTGCACATATTGAAGAGAGAGAAAGCCTAACACAAGGATTAGAAAAAATGCTTGCACACGATGGGCCTTATGTATTAGAAATAAAAGTAGAACAAGAAGAAAATGTATTTCCAATGGTGCCTCCGGGAGCGTCAGTTTCAGAAGTAATCTTAGAATAATACGATAATGGAAGAAGAAAATAAATTATATACAATATCGGCCTTAACGGAAAATAAATCGGGCTTGCTTAATGCAGTTACGATCATTTTTACAAGACGAAAAATTAATATTGAGTCCATTAATGTGTCTGAAACAGAAGTGGAAGGTGTGAGCAGGTATACTATAATTATTACCACCACGCGCCATAAAGCAACGTTAATAGTACAGCAAATTAATAAACTCATAGAGGTATTAGCCGCCTTTTTATATGAGGAAGAAGATATTTATTACCAAGAGTTGGCGATGTTTAAATTGCCTACAGAAGCTTTTTTAAATGGCAATACCATTGAAGGGATAGTGCGTAATAATGGCGCAAGAATTTTGGTGATAGAGGAAGATCATATTGTAATTGAAAAAACGGGGCACGGAAACGAAATTAGAGAGCTCCACGATAATTTAAAACCTTTTGGGGTATTAGAGTATGTGCGCTCAGGACGAATAGCGATATCAAAATCTAAACGAAAAACAGATACCTTCCTTCGAGAGTTGGAAGCAGAAAATTTAAACAATCTTTAAC
>CAZDQR010000168.1:0-7133 GCA_964507315.1 uncultured Roseivirgaceae bacterium | reverse complement strand
AATTGACATACACAAGTGTTCAATTGTAAAACAACCCGTCATTGCGAAGGAGGCACGACTGAAGCAATCGCTATAAGCAAACAGATTGCTTCACTGCGTTCGCAATGACGTAAACAATATGAAAATGAAAACAGAATTAACACATAAATCCATAGAGCTATTAAAGCAACTGATAGCAACGCCTTCTTTATCTAAAGAAGAGGACAAAACCGCTGCACTTCTCTTTAACTTTCTAAAAAATGAAGGAGTGGATGTCCAACAACATCTAAATAATGTGTGGGCGGTCAACAAGTATTTTGATCCTAAGAAAGAGACCTTATTACTCAACTCTCATCACGATACAGTAAAACCAAATAATGGGTATACCAAGCCTCCTTTTGAGGCTATTATTGAAGATGGAAAACTATATGGACTAGGCAGTAACGATGCAGGAGGGCCATTAGTGAGTTTAATAGCAACGTTTCTTCATTTTTATCATGCGCAAGATTTAGCCTTTAACATCGTTTTGGCTTGCACCGCAGAAGAGGAAATTTCGGGTAAAAATGGAATTGTGGAAGTGATGAAAGTAATCCCATCTCCTTCAGTCGCTATTATTGGTGAGCCAACCTTAATGGAAATGGCCATTGCCGAAAAAGGCCTAATGGTGCTGGAATGCACTGCCCATGGAAAGGCGGGTCATGCAGCTAGAAACGAAGGTGAAAATGCCATTTATAAAGCACTTAAAGACATCGATTGGATTCAATCATTTCAGTTTCCAACGCAATCAGAAATGTTGGGGCCTGTTAAAATGAGTACTACTATAATTAACGCTGGAAGCCAGCATAATGTGGTGCCAGATCAGTGTAAATTTACAATGGATGTACGCACAACGGATGCGTATTCAAACGAAGAAACCTTGGCTATTATTGAAGAGAATCTAGCATCCGAAATTTGCCCAAAATCACTAAGATTGAACCCTTCTTCTATAGCATTGGAACACCCCTTAGTACAAGGGGGTATTGGATTGGGAATGACAACCTATGGTTCACCCACATTATCTGATCAATCATTGATTAGCATTCCTTCCCTTAAATTGGGGCCAGGAAATTCTGCTCGTTCGCATACTCCTGATGAGTTTATTTATATAGCCGAGATTGAGGATGGAATTGAAAAGTATATAAGGCTCTTGGAGAATTTTAGTTTACATAAGAAAACAATCTAACACCTTTTCTATTCCGAGGAACGAGGAATCTTCTACGAGCAGTATTGGCTTAATAAGATTCTTCGTCCCTCAGAATGAAAAACAAAATAAGAAATTATGAAACTTTGGAATAAAGGATACACCATAGAAAATGCAGTAGAAAAGTTCACCGTAGGCAACGATCGTGAACTCGATATGGCCATAGCCAAATACGATATATTGGCATCGAAAGCACACACCAATATGCTTTGCAGCATTGGTATTATTTCAGAACCTGAAAGAAGCCAATTAATATCAGAGCTAGATGTACTCTTGCAACAAGTTGAAGAGGGTTCGTTCATTATTGAAGAAGCCTTTGAGGATGTACATTCTAAAATAGAGTTTGAGCTTACAAAAAAGCTCGGAGATGCTGGCAAAAAAGTACATACTGGTCGTTCGAGAAACGACCAAGTATTGGTGGCTCTACATCTCTACTTCAAAGAGGAAATTAATAAATTTAAGAAAGGCGTTGCAAGCTTGTTTAACCAACTTCAATCCTTAAGTGAGCAGTATAAAGACACACTAATTCCTGGTTATACACATATGCAAGTGGCTATGCCTTCTTCTATTGGGCTTTGGTTAGGCGCTTATGCAGAGCTTCTTATTGATGACCTTCATTTTTTAAATGCAGCCTATAAAATTGCCGATCAAAACCCATTAGGATCGGGGGCGGGTTATGGCTCTTCCATTCCTTTAAACCGAACACAAACCACCCAAGAGCTAGAACTTGAAACATTAAAATTCAATTCTATTGCCGCACAATTAAGCCGAGGTAAATTAGAAAAAGCAGTAAGCTTTGCGATGGCTTCTGTGGCTAGCACCATTAGCCGATTGGCGATGGATGTGACCTTGTATATGAACGAGAACCACGGGTTCATTTCCTTCCCAAAAGAACTTACTACTGGCTCTAGTATTATGCCTCATAAAAAGAATCCTGATGTGTTGGAATTGGTTCGAGCTAAGTGCAATAAAATTCAAACTTTACCTACTGAACTTACCCTGATAACTAATAACCTTCCTACTGGGTATCACCGAGATTATCAACTCTTAAAAGAATCGCTATTCCCTGCCATTACTTCTTTAAAAGATTGTTTGGATATTACTGGTTTTATGTTTTCTCATGTAGAAATATCAACCTCTGTTGTTGCCCAGCCTAAATACGATATGTTGTTTAGTGTAGAAGCTGTAAATAAACTGGTAAATGAGGGAGTTCCATTTAGAGAAGCCTACCAAAAAGTTGGAAGAGATATTGAAGAAGGCTCCTTCATTCCTGATAAAAAACCCATTCACACCCACGAAGGTAGTATCGGTAATTTGTGCAATCTTGAGATAAAAGATAAGTTTGATAAGGCGATGGCGGGATAAGTGTCTTACGACTTTGTTATATCTGTTAAAAACATATCTTTATGACTCGTTAAAAATTAGGTTAAAAGATAATATCCATCATAAATATTAGATTTTAACCTTAATATTTTTACTTAAAATCTAACAAATCAACTAATGAAAAGTCTTATTACACTTGTTTTATCACTTGGTGTTTTCTTTCAAGCGCAATCTCAAACCCTGCAACCTTACATTTTAGGGGCTTCGTCTTCCCAATCAATACCAGAGCTTAAAACGGCAGTGTCCGAAGCTCTTTCTGATAATGGGCTTAAAGTGGTAGGTTCTTATATGCCTGCTGCAGATAAAAACAGATTGGTTCTTATAGTAACACATACAGAATTAACAAATGCAGTACAAAAAGTTGGAGGGTTAACAGGCTTTGCTGCTACTCTTCGTGTGGGGATTACAAAAGAAGGATCTACAACTAATGTATCGTATACCAACCCAACTTATTGGGGCAACGCTTATTATAGAGATGATTTCACAAAAGTAAAAGATAATTACAAGGCTGTAACTAGCTCTTTTGAAGTTGCAATGAAATCACTGGAAGGCTATAAAGGCACCGGATTTGGTTCTAAAAAAGGACTTTCACCAAGTGACTTACATAAATATCATTATATGATGGGTATGCCTTATTTTGATGACACTAATGAATTGGAAGAATTTGATTCTTATGCTGATGCGGTATCTAAAATTGATGCCAACCTAAAAAAAGGGGTGCCCAATGTTAAACTTGTTTACAAATTAAATATACCCGGCAAAGATTTAACTATTTATGGTATTGCCCTATCGGGCGATGACGGAGAAGCCAAATTTTTACCAAAAATAGATATAGGCACTCCCAAGCACACGGCATTTCTACCATATGAAATACTTGTAATGGACGATGAAGTATATATGCTTCATGGCCGTTTTAGAATTGCCATTGCTTTCCCTGATTTAACCATGGGCACGTTTACAAAAATTATGTCCACCCCTGGTGAAATTGAGGATATGCTAGAAAAGGTTGTAGAGTAAGTAAATAAGAGTTTAAAGAATAGCAGAGGTGTATTAATGATAGATTAATACACCTCTCTTTGTTAAATATAGCCACCGCATCAAATGAAAAAGCTTCTTAAAATACTATTTTCCATTGTTCTTTCACTATTAATTTTAGTGCTAGTAATGTGGATTAAAAGCCCTGGCACTACCGAGCCTATCACTAATTTACAAGGAGAAACTGTTCCCAATAGTATTGCTACTATTGAACAAGTTATGATTGGAGGCCTGGAGCAAACACTTATAATTCGAGGAAAGGATAAGTCAAAGCCTGTAATACTCTTTTTACATGGTGGCCCGGGTAGCCCAGAAATTGCTTTTGTGAGAGCCGTTAATCAAACCCTTGAAAATGATTTTGTAATGGTTTATTGGGAGCAACGAGGTGCTGGCAAATCATACTCGAGTGATATGACAGGTGAACATATGACGATGGAGCAATTTATTGCTGATACCAAAGAAGTAAGTGAACTATTGGCCAAGCGATTCAATAAAGACAAAATATATGTAATGGGCCACTCTTGGGGTTCATTATTGGGCATATTAACAGCTCAGAAATACCCCGAACTCTATTATGCTTATTTTGGCGTTGGGCAAGTGTGTAACCAATATGAAGGAGAGCGGATTTCGTTAGAATGGGTGAGGGAGCAAGCAAAAGAATTAAATGATGAAGATGCGATAGATGATCTTGCCGAAATTAGTTTGCCAGCTTTTCCTGGCACAAGTGATGAATGGCTAAATTATTTAAGGGTGCAAAGAGGTTATGTAAACAAGTTTGGAGGGGGCGGTGCTCATGAGTTACGAAGCAATTGGGCAATTGTAGAAATGCTATTTAAAGCCAAAGAATATACATTAACTGAAAAGTTGAATATTTTACCTGGCACCTTATTTTCATTAAAATATTTATTCCCAGATGTAATGGAAAATAACCTCTTTAATAAAATCGACAGTATGCAGATACCTGTCTATATTTTTCAGGGTAAATACGATTATCAAACTCCATCTGTTCTGGCAAAAGACTTTTATAATCAACTAAAAGCTCCACAGAAAGAGTTTTTCTTCTTTGAAAACTCGGCACATAGCCCTATTTATGAAGAGGTTGAAAAGTTTAACTCAATTATAATAGAAAAAACGCTTTAAAAAATGCAGCTCTATAGATGTATTCGCTTAACAGGCCATAAAAAGCCCACAATTTTGAAGAGCAATTCTTATTTATTAATTGTAACAGTCCTTCTGACAATGTTATGCTTTAATACTAGTTTTTCACAATCTATCAACACTGTTAAGTTTACAACAGCAAAGAATCTGCCTTTTGGTTTATTTGGAATGGCTTCTGCAACTGATCAGAAAAGAATATATATAAAAGGCGGAAGCACATCAGTAAATAAGTACTCAAGTAGTCTCTATGCCTATGATATTGAGTTGAATGAATGGTTAGATTTATCGAAAGCCATTAACCTTAAAGCAACTCAGTTCGGAAAGGGTGTTTACTTGCCAGGATTTAACACTATTGCATTTATTGGCGGTATTACTCCTGTTAATAACTCTGTACGAATAATACCTTCAATCATTGGATTCGATCTTGAAACATACCGATTTAGCTCACTTGGCAATAGCCCACTTATAAGCAAATTGCTTGGAGCCGCTTATTGGAAAGGTAAAGTTTATATGTTCGGAGGCTCTACATCTTATGAATCAAACTTTAGCCATTTTACGCAAAAATTTACTAGCAAAATGTATTCTTACTCTCCAGATAATGGGGATACAGAATCTTTGCCCGATCACCCCGAGGCTAAAGAAATGAAAGGAGAGGTTATAAATGGGATACTTTACACATTTGGAGGATTTGATAATTTACCCAATAAAAATATTCATACCTATAACATAGAATCAAAAGTGTGGCGTAAAATTGGGTCGTTTGAGAATCCGGTTTCTGCCTATGCTTTGGTAAAATACAAGCACTATTTTCTACTTATTGGGGATTATTCTAACACAGATCAAATGATTGTTTTCGATACCAAAACAACTACCTGGGAGATTTATCAAATGAATTTTGGGGGTTATCATATGGGCGCTGTAATTGTAAAAAACAGTCTTCATGTATTTGGAGGAAATGAGAATACGCATGCATCGAGGCAACATTGGGTATTGAATTTAGAAACTTTTCTTAAGGAATAAACTAAGGAAGAATATGCAAACTTATATAGCCATTCTTAGAGGTATAAATGTTAGCGGTCATAAAATTATTAAAATGGCTGAGCTAAGAGAGCACCTTGCCAGTTTAGGTTTCAGCAATTTAACAACCTATATCCAAACAGGCAACATCGTTTTTCAATCAAATTCAATGGAAAATTCGGTTCTGGAAGAAAAAATCTGCAACAACATAAAAGATAATTATGGATTTGATGTACCTGTAATTGTACGTTCTCAAGAAGAATGGCAAAACGTAGTAGATCGACTTCCATTCAACCTAGATGAGAATGATATTACTCGAGTAGCTGTTACATACTTAAAAGAAAAGCCTGCTCAAATTCCATTGGAAGAAATCAATAAATTCAAAGCTGTGAATGATCAATTGGTCTTTGAAGGCAAAGAAGTATACCTCCATATACCTGATGGGTTTGGCAAGTCTAAACTAACCCTTGATGTCTTAGAGAGAAAGCTCAAAGTATCTGCTACTACCCGAAATTGGAAGACGACCATAAAACTATTGGAAATGGCAAAGATTGATTCTTAAATATAGTACACCTCAATATTTCATATTAAACTTTAGCACCTAATTGTTATATTTATGCTATTAAGTAGTAAATATTCACAATTCTTCTCTTTAAAATTTTAGTTATGATGATAATGAATAAAGCCGTTTTAATAGGTCTTTTAGTTTTAAGCTTTCCTGTTTTTAGCCAAAATCCAGCTTGGACAAATTTTGAAGCAAGAAGTACAAAATACCCTACAGAGTCTTATTTAATTGGGTTTAGTTCAGAAGTATTGCAAGCGGGTCAGAGTGCGGAACAACTACTCAAAAGGCTTTCAACCTACGCAAAAAATCAATTGGTTGAAGGTATAATGACAGAGATTAAAGCAGTATCAACTTTCAACCTGAACAACATAAATGGCAATAGCAACGAAGAGTTTAAAATGATGAGCTCCTCTTCGAGCCATGCCACCATTGCAGGACTTAAAGTAGAAACGTATTTAGAACAAAAAAAGAAAGAAACAGTTGGCTATGCATTTGCTTATGCGCAAAAATCAGAGGTATTAACATATTATGAAAATGAAATAAAAATATTTCTCGAAACGGTAAATACTCAAAGTAAAATAGCTGCTAATTTTCTAAAAAAAGGTAAAAATGAAGCGGCATTAAAAGTGCTTTATAAGATACAAACTAAGTTTAGGGAGACCGAACACGCACAAGCAATAATTACTACACTTACTGGTAATATTAATAGAGATAGTCATTTAGGCACATACTAATTTAGAGTGTTCAATATTCTCA
>CAZDQR010000167.1:0-7202 GCA_964507315.1 uncultured Roseivirgaceae bacterium | reverse complement strand
CTTTCATTATGTGATACCACATCGGTATCATGATACCTCGTATCAATGGCTGGTTTAAATATTTCAACCTTTTGCTTGGCTATTAATGCACGGTTTAACCTACGGATAAGCTCTTCAGTTTTGCCCGAAAACATGGAGCCGCAGATTACTTCTACCCAGCCTGCTCCTTCTTTTTCGCCTTTAGGAATGGGTTGTTCTACAAACATTAACTGGTGTAGTCTACACCTGAAACTTTATTTTTTTCAGGAACGCTTATCAATACATCGCCCGTAGGAATTGCCTGACAAGCTAATCTTTGATTTGCTTGCAGTCTGCTGGACTCCATATAACTGTTTTCAACTTCTGTATTTGCAGCAAGATTCTCTCCTCCCTCAATTACATCGCATTTACAAGAAGTACATCGTCCGTTGCCGCCACAGGCGTGCATCCAGTCAATATTGTTTTCTTGCATAATGGCAAGAATAGATAAAGGCGTTTCGTTGTTTAATTTATAGTCAACAACTTTCTGACCTTGGTTAGAAATAGTAATTTTAGGCATAATTTTACATCAATATTTACAAAGGAACAAAATCTTGGTATGGAGAACAAATTGAATCAACCTGCATTGGAACAATATGCTGCAAAGTATTCAGATTTATTGATTAACAAATTATATTCTGACAAAAATCTTATTTCTGGCAAAGAAATAATAAATAAAATACCTGTTAAGCAGGTTGGCTTTTTTGTGCTATTCAATCTTTTTAAGGCTTGGAAAGAAGAAATGGGACAGCTTAAAAGTCCATATTTTGATTTTGAGAATGAGGAAGTTAAGCTTAAACTAACTGAGTTTATGAACTTGCTTTCTAAAAATATTAGTGTGGCTCAAAGTGACTTTGCACCTTTGTTAGGGAAAGCAGTGGAAGACGCTTTATTAGTTATTATTTCTCCTTTAGAATATTACCAAAACTTAGTGGCATCGTTCAATGGCAATGCGCCTACAATGGAAGAGGTGCAGGATTTGCAGCGGTTTATTAAAACCAATACGCATATGCGAGATGCCTTACTAACAGCTTGGGCTACTAATTATACAGCTAAAGAGTTATTTGATAAGGCTTTTGAGGGTTTAACAGAGCCTCCGCAAGAGGTTAAACCATTAATAGCTCCTTTTAATGAGTTATTAAAACTAGACGTAAACTCCTTTTTAATTGAGGAGAATGAGCCTACTGTTGAACCTGTGATTATTGAAGAAGTTACCCCTGATTTAATTGAGGAGGAAGAGAATGCCTCATTAACAGGAGATGTGTTATTATCAGAAGAAAAAGAAGAAGTTGAGATAGAAACTATTCATACGCAATTCTCGGAAGAGAAAACTAATATGCTTGCTGACTCTTTGGGGTTTGAAGCTACAAGTACGTTAAAGTCGATGTTAACTATTAATCAAAAGTTTATGTTCATCAATGATTTGTTTGATGGTAATAACGAAGACTTTAATAAGGTAATTGACTTTTTGGATTCGTGTGAAACTAAAGAGGTGGTTGTTAAATTTATCAACAGTAATTATATTCAAAGAGGAAGTTGGAAAGCAGAGGCACCTCAAGTAAAAGAATTTCTTAGTTTAATTGATAAGAAGTTTAATTAGTACGTTAGTTAATGCGCTAATCGTTGCATTCTGTTGGCGTCTAAGGCTAAAAGAATAAATACCAAAATTGTAAAGGATATTAGAGAAGAACCTCCATAACTAAAAAACGGTAAAGGGATTCCTATTACGGGAAACAGACCAATTGTCATCCCAATATTTACTGTAAAGTGGAAGAAGAGAATGGTGGCTACTGAATAGCCATACACTCGAGCAAACCTCCACTTCTGCCTTTCGGCAATTTGAGTGATTCTTAATAATAAAGCTGTAAATAAAATAATTAGAAGCATTGAACCAGCCCATCCTTGTTCTTCGCCAATGGTGCAAAAAATAAAATCAGTGCTTTGTTCAGGAACAAAGTCAAACTTGGTTTGTGTGCCTTTTAAATAGCCTTTACCTAAAAGCCCACCGGAGCCAATAGCGATTTTAGATTGTGTAACATTCCAACCTGCCCCAAGTGGGTCTGAATTTGGGTTAAGAAGCACTAAAATTCTGTTTTGTTGGTGCGGTCTTAAGAGGTTTTCGAAAGCATAACCCACAGAATGGTACATGCCAATGATTATAATGCCTAAGGATGCTATCAGCAAAATTCGTTTAATACTTTTCCTATTAAAATAGATTCCAAGGCCAACTATAATTGCCACTGGAGTCCAGAAATAAAAATCGTTTTCTACTAATAAAGCCAATAGGAATATGATGGCAGAAGCAACACCCAGTACAAGAGGAATGGGTGACATACCTTCTCTAAAAAGAACGAGTACAAACATTGAAAACACTAGTGCAGTGCCAGCATCGCCTTGGGCAATTATTAATATAGCAGGTACTCCAATAATTAAACTAACAAAAAATATATCTTTTAATCTGCTAATCTTAAAGTTCGGTTTACTTACATACTTTGCCAAAGCCAAGGCCGTTGCAAATTTGGTAAATTCAGAAGGTTGGAACCGAAATGGGCCAATTTCTAACCAAGATTTAGCTCCGTTTACCTCCCGTGCAAAAATCATTACAATAATTAAAAAGAACACAAAGAGTACCCAAATAGGGTAGGCTAGCGTATCATATATCTTATAATTCATTGATAAAATAACGATGGCGACTATAATTGCAATGCCAATAAATGTCATTTGCTTGCCAGCATTATGGCTTAAGCTAAAAAAAGAGGAAGTACTATCAACATCGTAAACCGCTGCGTAAATATTAATCACTCCATATAATACTAGCGTGCCATATAATATTATGGTTATCCAATCTATTTGATTAATTAGGCCGTCTGTTCTTTTCATTCGAAATCTCCTTTTAAAACGTAAGACTCAAAGTATAAAGAGGCGCTGTCCTTTTTAATATATTTTTCTATGAGTAAACCAGAAATCGCAGCAGCAGCTCTAGCTCCTTGCCCTGCATTTTCTACATATACCGATACTGCTATGGTGGGGTTATCTCTTGGAGCGAATGCAATAAATACGGAATGGTCTGGGTTGGGGTCGTTTTGAACAGTCCCTGTTTTTCCGCACACTTCAATTCCTTTTAGCTTAGCTCGGTATTGCCCTGTGCCTGTTTTTATTACTTCTGCCATTGCCTCTACCGCAATTTCAAAAAAAGTGGAATCTACTCCAACATAATTTTTCTTTGTATAGATGGGCAATGGTTTACCCGTATCGCTAATGGATTTTACTAAGTGAGGTTTATAATAATACCCACGGTTTGCAACTGTTGCCGTAAAATTGGCCATCTGAATGGGAACCACTAAATTTTCTCCTTCTCCAATTGCTAAGGAATAAATATTAGAGAATTGCCATTCTCGGCCGCCATAGGCTCTATCATAATATTTAGAATCCGGTATCATTCCCCCTTTTTCGCCAGGTAAGTCAATGCCTAGAGGCTGCCCAAAACCAAAATTACGAATGTAGCCATTCCATTTATCTAGCCCAATTTTTGCATCCTTGTAGGGGCTGTCCTCTACATGTTGCACTACCATTTTTCGCATTACTTGGTAGAAAAAGGGATTGCATGAATTTTTAATAGCGCCTACTAATTTTTCTGATGTTCCAAATGGATGGCTTGCTCCATTATGGCAGCCAATTAAATTTGTATTGCACTTAAACCTGGTGTAAGGGTTTATAACGCCTTCTTGCAAGGCAACAAGCGATTGCACAATTTTAAAAATACTGCCAGGCCGATATGCAGCCATTAATGGCCTATTAAAGAGTGGTTTTAAGGTATCGCTAGCAATCATTCTAAAGTTGGTGCTAAAATCTCTGCCAGAGAGGTCGCCTGGTTTATATGAAGGCGCAGATACAATGCTTAAAATTTCTCCGGATGACGGTTCAATAACTACAATACTGCCCGATTTACCTTGCATTAGTTTTTCGGCATACTCCTGTAATGTACGGTCTATGGTAGATGTAATTGAATAACCGGGCACTGCAAGCGTATCGAATTTTCCATCTTTAAATTTGCCTTTCTCTATACCTCTAACATTTCTAATTTTAAATTCTTTTCCACGTTGTCCTCTTAAATAGTCTTCGTACTTGGATTCAAGTCCGCTTTTGCCAATATAATCGCCACTGTGGTAATAATTAACGGTGTCTTTGGTTAATTCACGTTTGCTGATTTCACTAATGTAGCCGAGCGCATTGGCTAAAATGGGGTAGGAGTAAGATCTCGTAGTTCTAGGTTGAAGGACAAATCCTGAAAATTCATCTAAATGATCCTCAAATTTAGAGAATTCCTCCAGTGAAATCTGCTTAATAAAAAGTGATGCCTTTACATAAGAATAGGCTTTTGCTTTTTTAACCTTGGTGTCAAAATCTTCTTTTGTAATTCCAACTAATTCACAAAATCGCAGAGTATCTATATTTTTTAATTGGTTGGGGACAACGAGCAAATCAAAAATAACTTTGTTGGCTACTAATATTTCGCCATTTCTGTCATAGATCAATCCTCTAAATGGGTATTCTATTACTTCTTGAATAATATTATTGTCGGCTGCTGTCTTATAGCTATCATCTAGTACTTGCAATGAAAAAAGCCTTATCGCGAATAAGATTGAAATCAGTATAAAAATAACTTGGATGATGTAGCCCCTAGATTTGTTCATCTATTACTCGATTTTTTAGAGAACAAATACTGAATGATAACAATGATGCTAAAGGTAAGAAAGGTGGAAAGAATAATTTTTTGAATGGTGAATAAGAAGAGGTTAAAACCTCCAGCTTCCACAATAAAAAGCCACGTATTATGAAAAAAGATAAGAATGAGTGCGTAGGTTGAAAACCAACTAAAGCCCATTATTGTTGGGGTGGGTTTTGCGCCAACAGGATAGCCTCCATGGGGTGTAAAAAGATTAAATAAGGCAGGTCGCATATACATTAATAGCACAGATGCAGATGCGTGTACGCCTAGCGTATTTGAAAAAACATCCATTGATATGCCTGTTGCAAAACCAATTGCCATTGCAGCGATAATGCCTAATTCGAATGGAAAGGTTAATAAAAAGCCTATATACACAAAAGCAAATCCCTTGCCTAAAAGCACTAATTTATTAAAAAGCACAACTTGAAAAAGCAAGTACACAAAGAATGTGATTAGTTTACGAGCACTATCTTTATTCATTCTTGTATAATTTGAGTTAAAGAATCGAGCTGCGGTAAATCTTTATTCATTACCACCTCCACTAAAGATAATTGTGTAAAATCGTTCACGAGCTTAATTTGAACATCATAAAAGGAGGCATCTTTGGGCAATATTAGCTTGCTAATTATGCCTATGGTAATGTTACTAGGGTAAATAGCATTAAATCCACTGGTAACTACAGTGTCTCCAATAGTTAAATTATAATGACGGGGCACATAGAGCACTTTGGCATATTCGGGCGATTTGCCATCCCATTGCACGGTGCAAAGGTTGATTTTATTCTTAATTTCTGCAGATATTTTAACATCAATATCTAACATGGAAACTAGGGTTGAGTAGTTTTTGCCAACTCTTTTTACCTTGCCTACAATACCTTCATTGCCAATAACACCCATTCCTTTACGAATACCTTGCTCGCTGCCGGAGTTAATGGTAAGAGTGTTGTTAAGTAAGAATACACTGTTGTTAACAATTTTAGAATTGATAAATTCGAAATTGCTTATGGTATCAACCTGATCGTTTCTTCCTGAATGAGCAAGTAGTGCCAAATATTTAGCCCTTAATAACGCATTCTCATTGCTAAGCTGTTGGTTGGCTTCGTTTAAACTAAAATACGCGTTTACATTATTAGACCTTTCGAGGAAAGAGCCAACTACATAATTGGTAGAATTAAAGAAGGTAGCACGATTATAATTAGAATTTTGAACCACTAAAAAAAATGCAGCGGTTTCAAGTAAAATAAAAACTAAAAAGGCTCTGTACTTGTATAAAAACAGTAAAAAACTGCGCATTTGCTTTTATTAGGTCATTAGCACAGGCTTGTACTGGTTAAGGTTTTTCATAGCAATACCTGTTCCTCTAACTACTGCTTTTAATGGATCTTCCACCACGTGAATTGGTAACTTAGTTTTTAAAGCCAAGCGCTTGCTCAATCCTCTGAGAGAAGCTCCTCCACCTGTAAGGTGAATGCCTCTATCATAAATATCAGCAGATAATTCTGGAGGGGAAATTTCCAATGCTTTTAGCACTGCTTCTTCCACTTTAGAAACTGACTTGTCAAGTGCAAAGGCAATTTCAGAATAAGAGCATTTTATTACTTTAGGAATACCTGTCATTAAATCTCTTCCTCTGATTTCATAATCTTCGGGCCCATCGTCTAATTCTGTTAGTGCAGAACCAACTTCAATTTTTACCCGTTCAGCTGATCGTTCACCAATTAATAGGTTATGCTGCCTACGCATATAATCAAGGATGTCTTTATTAAAGGTGTCACCGGCAATTCTTATAGATTGGTTACTTACAATACCTGATAAGGCAATAACAGCAATTTCTGTAGTGCCACCTCCTATATCCACAATCATAGATCCCATAGGTTCTTCAATATCAATGCCTGTACCAATGGCAGCAGCAATAGGTTCGTAAATCATATACACCTCTTTGGCGCCAGCGTGCTCAGCTGAATCTCTTACCGCTCTTTTTTCAACTTCGGTAATGCCTGATGGAATACAAATTACCATTCTATGACTTTTAGGAAAAATACTTCGGCTTCCCTCATCTATCATTTTAATCATTCCCCTAATCATATGCTCTGCTGCATGAAAATCAGCAATAACACCATCTTTTAAAGGACGAATGGTTCTAATATTATCATGTGTTTTTTCGTGCATTTGCATTGCCTGTCGGCCAATCGCAAGTACTTTGTTGGTGCTGCGATCTATGGCAATGATAGAAGGCTCATCCACAACAATCTTATCATCTTTAATGATTAATGTGTTTGCAGTTCCTAAATCAATGGCTAAATCACTAGAGAAAAAATCGAAAAAACCCATACTAGTTGTTAATTTTTAATAGTAAAATAAAATATTATAGTGGCACTATTTACCAAGCTGACTAAAATACAAATTTGTTTTAATTATTGGATTAAAACTAGCTCATTTTAATGTTTAAAATGCCT
>CAZDQR010000166.1:0-7204 GCA_964507315.1 uncultured Roseivirgaceae bacterium | reverse complement strand
TGTGGCCATTGATTCCTCTGCAATTCCATCTAACCTATAAGTGTCTGGCGAAGGGTTTGCCTTATCGTAAAAAGGGCCTCTTCTAAATTCATCTACTTCTAAAATGGTAGTTATTCCTTTATAGAGATAGGCGTTTGCATAGGCCTGATTATTCAGAGTAGCGAACCCATCTACAAGGCCTGGCATAATGTATTTACCTGATGCATCAATAACTGTAGCAGCATTTGGGAGCTCTTCGGCATCTGCCATAGAACCATAAGAAATAATTTCATTGCCTTCAAAATAGAGGTAAGAAGAAGGAATAATTTCAGTTTTAGCCCCTGGGTTGATAAGAGTTGCCCCCGTAATTAATGTACCTGATGTAATTTCATCAGATGTATTAGGTGAGCAAGCAAAACCGAATAGTATTACTAGTATTATTAATAAAGATTGAATTCTAAATTTGATCATAGGCTTAAGGTTAAGTACTAAATATAGGGCTAGAAATTTATAAGAGAAAACTATCTAAGATTAACTTCAAATTTCTATTTTTACAATACTTTTTATTGGCTCATTTTTTATGAAAACATTGCACCTATTTTTACTATTTTTTATTTCATTGCCTTCCATTGGCCAACCCAATAAAGAGCTAATAGAATCAAACAAACAATACCCAGATTCTGCTACTGTACTCTTTAAAATTGGCAAATCCTACCTTTTTAGTCAAGCTGATTCAGCAAGTAAATACTTTAAAAAAGCATTAATATCTTCTGAAAGAGAGCAAGATTTTTTAGTTAAAGCCAACATTCTTAAAAGTATTGGGATTCTTAATATGGTAAAGAGCAACTACGATTCTGCCATTTACTATTATAATTTATCCGGTAATGTTTACCAACAAATAAACCATAAAGAAGGCTATGCCGATGTGCTTACCAATAAAGGGTTTGCGTATTCTAAATTGGCCCGTTATACAGAAGCATTAAAGTACACCCACAAAGGGTTGGATATTTATGACAGCCTTCATTTGCTAAAAAAAACCAGTAATACATATACTAACCTTGGGATTATATTTCAATTAAATAATGATTTTGAAAAAGCCTTATTCAATTATCAAAAAGCAATTGATACGGCCCCTGATTATAAAAAAAATGTAAAACGCTCTTTAGTAAATATTGCCACCATTTATAATAAGCAGCACAAATACGATTCGGCTTTATCTATTTATACCATGGCTCAAGTAGCCATGGAAAAGGAAAACGACATTTATGGGTTATCTATAATCCACAATAATATTGGCGATGTGTATTATAGTTTACAACAGTATCCAAAAGCTGCAGATCAATTTAGAAAAGCCATTGCCTATAAAGAGCAAATTAATAATAAACAAGGCCAAGCTATTGCCTACAAAAACTTAGCAGAAGTACTCATGAAAATGGGCAATACAAAAGAAGCTAACACTTGGGTAATTAAAAGTTTGGAACTAAGTAAAGAAGTAAATAGCAAAAAGCAAATTTTAGATGCATTGCTCCTTTCTGCACAAATTAATAAAGAAGTAGGCAGTCATGACACAGCCAATAAATTTTATTCAGATTACATATTTTTAAAGGATAGCCTGGACAATGCAGAACAAATTAAGGCCATTGAAGAAATTCAAGAAAAGTACCAATCGGAGCACCAACAAAAGGAAATTGCGCAGTTAGAAACACAAAATAAGCAATCGCAATTAGAAATGGAAAAAGGCAATAACCAGCGTAATATCCTGCTTTTTGTAATTGTACTAATATTGGTTTTTGCCATATTTTTAACCTACTCTATTCTAAATAATAAGAAATCACAGAGAATACTTGCTCAAAAAAATGAGCTAATCCAACTTGCTTTGGGCGATAAAGAAACACTGCTTAAAGAAATTCATCATAGAGTAAAAAACAACCTGCAAATAATCTCTAGCCTATTAAGTTTACAAACAAGATATATCTCTGACAAAAAAGCTATTCAAGCTGTAAACGAAGGTAAAAATAGAGTAAAGTCAATGGCTCTAATCCACCAAAAAGATAATTTAACAGGCATAGAAATGGATGATTATATCCAAAATTTGGTAGAAAGTTTGTTTGCTTCGTACGGAATTAGTGATGGCAAAATTAAATTTACTACAGATATAGCACCAATTAGATTAGATGTAGATACGGCCATTCCGCTAGGATTAATTTTAAACGAACTAGTATCTAACGCTCTAAAGCACGCTTTTAATAATGATGGAGGTGAGCTATTAATTGAATTAAAAGAGAAAAACAAAAAGTTGCACTTTAAGATTAAAGACAACGGCAAAGGGATTAGTGAAAAAGATAAAGACAAAAAAGAAGGATTTGGCCTTCGATTGATTGATTCTTTAGCACGCAAATTAAAAGCCACTGTTTCTTTAGATAGTACGCACGGAACTTGTTATAATGTTGAAGTTGAAAAATATAAGATAGTATGATAAAGCCCTCTATACTCATTGTTGAAGACGAACCAATAATTGCCGAAGACATTGCCATGAACCTGGAAGATTTTGGTTATACCGTATTGGATATTGTATCTAGCGTAGATGAGGCTACCAACGTAATAGCTCAAAAAAAACCTCAATTAATTTTGGTTGATATTAACTTAGAAGGAGATAAAAATGGAATAGACTTAGGCGTTCTGTTAAATAACAAATACAAAATTCCTTTTATTTATCTCACTTCGCATTACGATGATAATACAATAGCCATGGCTAAAGCAACCAACCCGGCAGGCTATATTCTTAAACCATTTGATGAGCGAGATTTAAAAATAAACTTAGAAATGGCGCTTTTTAAACAGAAGCCATTTACGTACCAATCAGAAAAAATATTTGTTAAAAAGAACCAAGAGTTTATCGCATTAGCACCACATCAAATTACCTATGTTGAAGCCATTGATAATTATGCTTTTGTGCACACGGCTACCGAACGATATATGATTAGTCACACCCTTAAAAGCATAGAAGAAAAGCTGATAGATAAGGGGTTTTTAAGAGTTCACAAATCCTTTCTTATCAATTTTGAACACATTGATTCCATTACCGATGGCTTTGTTTTATTAGGCACAAAACAAGTGCCGGTTGGCAAGGCATACCGCACTATTTTGCTCGAATTTATAACCACCTTATAAATTAGCCTAAAGCAATAAATACGTTCACTAAAAAAATAAGTACGTTCGCTAAAAAGCAGTTGTTTGGCATATTATAAAGTAAGATTATTAGGTTTTACACACTAAATCTTACGTTTATGAAACATTTATTTTTAGGCATAATTCTAAGCCTTTTTTCTTTCTCTAGCTATGCACAAGACTACTATTGGGTAGGTGGCTCAGGCGATTGGAACGAATATGCAACCCATTGGGCTACAACCTCTGGCGGAACAACTTTTCACACCCAAGAACCAACGAGCATCAATAATGTATTTTTCGATGCCAACTCATTTAGTGCATCAGGCCAAGTAATTACAACTAGTGGAACTATTAACTGCCACGATATGGATTGGAGTGGTACAACCAATTCGCCAACCTTTAATAGGTTAGATTTTAACACACTTAATATTTCAGGTTCTATTACACTCGCAACAAATGCTACTTACAACATAAGTAAAGTTTTTTTAATATCTGACGAAATAGGAGAAACAATAGAATTTAATGGAAACACATTAGGAAATGGAAATCTAATCATAAATGGAAACGGAGTTTGGAATTTACAGAGCAGCATTTCATGCAAAAATATGTATTTTGAAAAGGGAACACTCAATACCAATAATTTTGATATAAATATAATGTTCAATTTCTATTTAAAGTCAGCCGAAGCCAAAGTATTTAATATGGGCAGTTCATCTATAACAACACGTGGATGGCGAGTAACCGGGAGCAACATTACCTTAAACGCTGGTACATCTACAATTATTAGCAAATATTTTTTAGGAGATGAAATCGGATCTGGCTCCTTTAACTATTATAATCTCCATTTACTCCCTAGTTCACCTGGATCTTTAAAAAGTAGTGCATCATTTAATGAAATTACAATAGACCCTGGTACTCAATTAGAACTAGAACCTGGAGCAACTTTCACTGCTAATAGTATTATTGCTAATGGAGACAAATTTAATCCGATTACAATGTACACATCATCTACTGGTACTGAAGCAACTTTTAATGTAGCATCAGGCACCATAAATGGAAGTTATCTAATATTGACAGATGTACACGCCACTGGTGGTGCCACTTTTAACGCAGATCAATCAGTAGATAATGGGAATAACACGGGTTGGAATATTACCCCAATTACATCTCAAGATTATTATTGGATAGGCAATGGAGGCAATTGGAATGATGTTGCACATTGGGTAACATCTTCTGGAGGAAGCACAACACACGGTAGCTACCCTGGTCAACTAGATAATGTGTTTTTTGATAACCATTCATTTAACGTTGATAATCAAGAAGTAATAATAAATACGCCAGCCCAATGCAATAATATGGATTGGACAGGTACTTCCAATAGCCCCAAAGTTAAGGCTGATACTTATCCTATAAATGTATATGGTTCTGCCATTTTTACAAATGGGATTAATAAAGATATTAATAAACTAAATATGTTTTCAAATAATGCTGGAAATACATTTACTTCTGGCAATAACGGCAAGTTCAATGTAATAAAATTTAATGGCAATGGCGAGTGGACAATACAAGATTCAATTTCTTGTAAAGAATTTGCAATTTTAAATGGCACTGTTAACTTAAACGACCAAGCGATCTATGCAAAAGATGAATTTGGTCTTTTTGCTGTCTCATCAGATCTTATAATATTAAATATGGGTAATAGCCATGTGTATTCAAAAAGATTTATAGTGGCTGATACGAGCCCAAGTGTAATAACTATTAATTCAGAAACATCTACTATAGAGCTTTCGGGAAGTGCAACTTTTGATGGTGAAGGGTTTACATTTAATAATGTAATATTTAATAGTGGAATTGGAATAAGTGCAATAACAACTGGAAATAACACCTTTACTAATTTAACACTAAAACCAGGATTACAGCTTAAAATGCTTGCAAATAAAACCCAAACCATTACTGGTGATTTAATTATAAATGGCACGAGTGCAGAACCAATTTTAATAAAATCAAGTATGGTTGGAACTCCAACCTCATTTAGTAAAGCTACGGGTACTGTAGAGGCCAATTACATTACGCTCCAAGATAATATTGCGACAGGAGGTGCAACATTTAATGCTCGAGTTTCTATTGATAATGGAAATAACACAGGTTGGAATTTTCTTAAACTAGAGCAAGTAATTACGTTTGATGCACTAGATACTAAAACCAATCTTGACCCTACATTTGATTTAACTGCTACTGCCTCTTCTGGTTTAGATGTTACCTATGTAAGTTCAGATCAAAATGTAGCTACTATTTCAGGTAGTACGGTTACCATCATTGGAGCTGGAACAACTACAATTACGGCTTCACAAAGTGGTGATGGAGATTATGAGCCTGCCCCAAATGCACAACAAGTGTTAACGGTTACCAAAACATCGCAAATCATTACTTTTTCCCCTTTAGTTAGTAAAACCATTAATGATCCTGCATTTGATTTAACTGCAACAGCCTCTTCTGGTTTAGCGGTTAGCTATGTAAGTTCTAACGAAGCTGTAGCAACAGTTTCTGGCAATACAGTTACAATTATTGGTATTGGAACAACTACAATTACAGCTTCACAAAATGGTAATGGAGATTATGAACCTGCCTCAGATGCACAACAAGTGTTAACGGTTACCAAAACATTACAAACCATTACTTTTTCTCCTTTGGTTAGTAAAACCATTGGTGATCCTGCATTTGATTTAACTGCTACTGCCTCTTCTGGTTTAGCGGTTAGCTATGTAAGTTCTGATGAAGCTGTAGCTACTATTAGTGGCTCAACCATTACAATCATTGGAGTTGGAACAACTACAATTACAGCTTCACAAAGTGGTAATGGAGATTATGAACCTGCCTCAGATGCACAACAAAATTTAACAGTAACAATAATTAAAGCAGATCAAACCATTACATTCGATGCTTTAACGAGTGCAACTTTTGGCGATGCTAATTTTGAACTGACTGCAACAGCCTCTTCTGGTTTAACAGTTACCTACACAAGTTCTGATCTTAACGTAGCAACAATTTCTGGCAGTACTGTAACCATTATTGGAGCTGGTACTAGCACAATTACTGCTTCTCAGGTTGGCAATTCTGAAACTAACCCAGCTGCCAATGTAACTCAAACTTTAACAGTAAATAAAGCTCAGCAAGTTATTACGTTTGAGTCTATAGCTGATAAATTAACCACCGATGCTGATTTTGATGTGGTTGCCTCTGCAACTTCTGGCTTAACTTTAAGCTACACCATTACGGGCCCTGCCTCCATATCTGGGTCATCAGTTAGCCTAAATGAAGAAGGCACGGTTGTTATTACTGCATCGCAAATGGGAGGTGTTAATTATAACGCAGCAACAGATGTTGATGTAAGCTTTTTGGTGACTGCGGCTTTAGTAGATCAAACTATTACGTTCGGCTCTTTAGCTACCAAAACATTTGGCGATGAGGCTTTTGATTTAGCTGCTTCAGCTTCTTCTAACTTAGCAATAACCTATGTAAGTGCCGATGAATCTGTAGCCACCATTTCTGGTAGTACTGTAACCATTATTGGAGCAGGTTCTACCATAATTACAGCTTCACAAGCAGGAGATGAAACCTATAATAGTGCAACTAGTGTGCAGCAATCTTTAACAGTAAACAAAGCTAATCAAACTATTAGCTTAGAAACCATTGAAGATAAATTAACTACTGATATGGCTTTTGATGTAGTAACTTCTTCAAGCGCAGGATTAACTGTTAGTTTAAGCATCTCTGGGCCTGCTTCTTTAGCTGGCACCACTATTACATTAGATGGAACAGAAGGCAATGTAACTGTTACAGCCACTCAACTAGGTAATGCCAATTATAATGCTGCTACTGAGTTAAGTGTAAGCTTTGCAATTACAACTCCTGCCCTAACCGACCAAATAATCACATTCAATGACATTGAAGATCAGTTACTTGAAAATGGAAGTTTAACCTTAGTTGCCTCAGCTAGTTCTGAATTAACAATAACTTATGAAGTAATTACAATAGATTTGGCTTAAACAAGTATTTC
>CAZDQR010000165.1:2591-7218 GCA_964507315.1 uncultured Roseivirgaceae bacterium | reverse complement strand
TGCCTCCTTCGCAATGACGGGTTGTTTTACAATTGAACACTTGTGTATGTCAATTCCTTATTCCACAAATATTCTGCTGAAGTAAGCTTTACCTCCTTTACTCCATTTTTAAGTGCATAAAAAGCGTTAGTTAATTTAGGAATCATCCCATCGATAATTACCTTTTCTTTCTGCAATTCAGAAAACTTTACTTCGGTAATTATTTCAATTATATTGCCTTTATCGTCTAAAACGCCATTCTTTTCGAATGTAAATGTTAATCCAACTTCATATTGATCGCTCATTGCTACGGCTATTTCACTTGCCGTGGTATCGGCATTGGTGTTAAGCAATTGTCCATTTCCATCGTGTGTAATGGCTGAGAAAACAGGTGTTAATCCTGTCTCAATTAAAGAGGTAATAAAGTTAGTGTTTACTGTTTTTACATCGCCAACAAACCCATAATCAATAGGTTTAACCGGTCGTTTTTCGCACTGAATTACATTGCCGTCTGCACCAGAAAGACCCAAGGCATTGCATCCAAACCTTTGTAACCCTGCAACAATAGATTTATTGATTAGACCAGCATAGACCATAGTAACCACCTCCAACGCATTGGCATCTGTAATTCTTCTACCTTCCACCATATTGGGCGTATGCCCAAGTGTTTGTTCCATTTTAGTGGCTTTGGAGCCTCCTCCATGGATTAAAATCTTAGGCTCCGTAATATTAGCAATAGCTTTTAGCACCAATGATAGCTGTTGTTCATCATCAATTATTTTTCCTCCGATTTTAATAATTTGTAATTTTTTCATCCTTCTAAAATTGATTTTAGCACGGCTTGAGCTGCGTAAATTCTATTCTCCGCCTGCTTAATAACAAGTGAATTGCCATTATCAAGCACTCCATCTGATACCACCATATTTCTACGCACAGGTAAACAATGCATAAATGCTCCGCTATTGGTCAAGCCCATTTTCTCTTCGGTAATTGTCCAGTCCATATCATTACTTAGAATTTCCCCATAGTCATTATAAGCCGACCAGTTTTTTGCATAGATAAAATCAGCTCCTTCAAACGCTTTATCTTGGTTGTACTCAGTAGCAACTCCATTGCTAAATTCAGGGGCTAGCTCATAGCCTTTTGGGTAAGTAACCACTAAATCAACAGGGGCTTTTTTCATCCATTGTACAAAGGAATTGGCCACGGCTTGAGGCAATGCTTTGGGGTGTGGAGCCCAAGTTAATACTACCTTCGGTTTTGCCGCTTTTTTATGCTCTTCGATGGTCATCCAATCGGTTAAAGACTGCAATGGATGAAGGGTGGCACTTTCTAATGAAATGATGGGCACCGTAGCATTATCAACAAAGGCAGTGAGCACCTTTTCACTATAATCTTCTACCCTGTTTACTAAGCCTGAAAAGGTACGAATGCCTATGATATCGCAGTATTGAGAAACAACTGCAGCGGCTTCTTTTATGTGCTCAGCAGAAGTACCATCCATAATTACGTATTCTCCAAACTCCAATTGCCAGCCTTCGTTGCTCATATTCATCACCATTACTTCCATCCCCAAATTCTGAGCTGCTTTTTGAGTGCTTAAACGGGTTCGTAAACTGGCATTAAAGAAAAGAAGCCCGAGTGTTTTGTGTTTTCCTAATTGCTCGAACCCAAAGGGGTTAGCCTTTAAAGCTAACGCCTGTTGCACCAAACTGGCGGGGTCAACCACATCTTTAATGGATAGAAACTGTTTCATCTTTGTTTATTTTTTCTAGTACTGATTTTAGTGCTTCGATGAAGCATTCTGCTTGCTCTTGGTTTAGTGATAATGGTGGCAAAATGCGTAATGTGTTGGGGTTAGAAGCAACTCCTGTAAAGATGGTATGCTCTTCTAATAGCATTTTTCTAATCTCTTTAATAGCAAACGGAAACTCAACTCCAATCATTAATCCACGTCCTCGAACTTCTACATTTTTTAGTTTGTTTAGCTCATCAATTAAGAAATCGCCAATAAGCGAGGCATTCTCCATCAATTTTTCTGACTCCAACACATTAAGCACGGCCAAGCCGGCAGCACACCCTAAATGGGTGCCTCCAAAAGTGGTGCCTAGCATGCCAAAGTAGGCTTCTATTTTTGGGCTAATCAAAATGCCTCCAATAGGAAAACCATTACCCATTCCTTTGGCTACCGTGATTAAATCAGGGGTGACATTTGCATATTGGTGAGCAAAGAATTTACCTGTTCGTCCATATCCTGATTGTATTTCATCGGCAATAAATAGGGCTTCGTTTTTCTTACACAATCTCTCTATCGATTTTAGAAAAGAGGTTGATGGTTCATAAATACCGGCAATTCCTTGAATTCCTTCTATAATTACAGCTGCTACTTCATTCGTAGATAGCGCCTTTTCCAGAGCACTAACATCTTCCATTTCTATAAAAATGGTTTCGTGCACGGTATTTATTGGCGCACTTAATTTAGGATTGTCTGTTACACCTAGAGCCAAGGAAGTTCTACCATGAAACCCTTTGGTAATTGAAATTACCTTCTTTTTCCCTGTATGAAAAGAGGCTAACTTAATCGCATTTTCAACAGCTTCTGCTCCAGAATTTACCATAAATAATTGGTAGTCTTCATAGCCAGAAAGCTCGCCTAGCTTTTTAGCCATGGCTACTTGAACTGGGTTTTGCACCGAGTTGGAGTAAAACCCCATGGTGGAGGCTTGTTGCGAAATTGCTTGGCAATATTCCGGTTGACCATGGCCAATGGAAATTACGGCATGACCTCCATATAAATCGAGGTAGCGATTGCCTTTATCATCCCAAACGTGGCAGCCAAGTGCTTTTACTGGGGTTATGGATTGAAGTGGATATACGTTAAAAGGTTTCATTTTTGTTTATTTATTACTGCACGTCATTGCGAGGAACGAAGCAATCTGTAATTATTTATCAGATTGCTTCAGTCGTACCTTCTTCGCAATGACGGGAGCTGAATTCATATTTCATTAATTTTTTTAAATGAAGTAACCAACCCTTGGATGAGCGCGGAGCTTAATCCTTGATGCTCCATTTCGTTTAAACCAGAAATGGTGCAGCCTTTTGGCGTGGTTACTTTATCAATTTCAGACTCTGGATGATTGCTCCCGTTTTGCAAAAGGGAAGCAGCTCCCAAGCAAGTTTGAACGGCTATTTTTTGAGCTTCGGGAGCATCAAAGCCTAATTGAATTCCCCCTTGAGTGGTTGCTCTTATAAGTCGCAGCCAAAAGGCAATACCACTGGCTCCCATAACTGTGGCGGCCTGCATTAACTCGTCTTCAATTACAATGGTTTCACCGAGTACGGCAAATATTGATTCTACTAATTCGGTGTTTTCTTTTGTTGCATTGGTGCTAATGCACGTCATAGATTGTTGTACTGCCAAGGCCGTATTGGGCATGGCTCTCACCACTTGGTTTGTATTTCCCACATGTTCTTGGAGTGCATGTAACTTCACACCTGTTAAAGTAGAAATGATGAGTTTGTTGGTAAGCACTTCCTTAATCTCGTCAATTACGGAGCTTAGTTGTTGAGGTTGAACAGCCAATAGAATAATATCTGCTTGCTCAGCTGCTTCTTTATTATTGCTTGTAACTTCTATTCCTTTTTTAGTAAACTGCTCTAATCCATCCAATTTTCGTTTGGTGATGGTGAGTTTGTTCTCGTTAAGCAGACCTGATTTTAGAAGACCATTTGTAATAGCTAAGCCTAGGTTCCCAGCTCCTATGATGGTGATGTGTTTATTTTTTAATTCCATTATGTCAAAAATTTGAAGCTTTTAATTTCAATCCTGTTGTTTCGTCTAACCCAAACAATAAATTCATATTTTGAATGGCTTGTCCCGAAGCACCTTTTATGAGATTGTCTATTACGCTTGTGATTAATAATTTATTCCCAACCTTTTCAAGGTGGAGGATTACATTATTGGTGTTTACCACCTGCTTTAAATGTATGGGATGCTCTGAAATGTGCACAAAGGGGTGCTCCTTAAAATAGCTTTTATAGGCTTCTTTAATTTCTTCAATGCTTCGATCGGTTTTAGTGTATAGGGTTGCAAAAATGCCTCGTGTAAAATTTCCTCGTACAGGAATAAAGTTGAGCTCGGGTACCTCGCTTTGCTGAAGTTGAGAAAGGGTTTCTCCTATCTCAGCCAAGTGTTGATGCTCAAACGCTTTGTATACACTTACATTGGAATTGCGCCAGCTAAAATGGGTGGTTTCGCTGGGCTTTTGTCCAGCACCTGTGGAGCCTGTTATGGCATTAATATGAATGTCGTCTTGGAGCCATCCTTTGGCTGCCAACGGCAGTAAGGCTTCTTGTATGGCAGTTGCAAAACATCCTGGGTTAGCAATGTTATTTGCTTTAGTTATTGCTTTTTTGTTCGTTTCTGGAAGCCCATAAACAAAGTCGCGACCATTAATAGATGCTGTTTCTTTCAGTCGAAAATCGTGGCTTAAATCAATGATTTTTACAGCAGCAGGCACAGCGTGTTCTTCTAAAAAAGTTCGTGACTTTCCGTGCCCCATACATAAAAACAGCACGTCAATATCAAAGTCAATATCCTTAGAAAATTGTAAATCAGTACCGATCAAATCTTGATGAACCTCACTGA
>CAZDQR010000165.1:0-2491 GCA_964507315.1 uncultured Roseivirgaceae bacterium | reverse complement strand
ATATCCTTAGAAAATTGTAAATCAGTACCGATCAAATCTTGATGAACCTCACTGACCATTTTTCCTGCAAACGAGAAACTTGCTATTGATTTTATGGCCACTTCAGGGTGGTTGACTAATAAGCGCAAAAGCTCGCCTGCTGTGTATCCAGCTCCTCCAGCTATTCCTACTTGTATCATTTCTTGCTCGTTATATAATTAAAAATTTGATGTTGGTTGGCCATCACTTTGGTAAACCCTTTCACATCATCGCCACTCCAGGCCTTGTTCATTTCACCATAGGCACCAAAATCATTGGTCATTAAATCGTTGGGGCTTTCTATGCCATCCACCATAAATCGATAAGGAGCCAATGTTAGCTTTACAGAACCCGTTACTTGCTTTTGCGAGTCGGCTAAAAAAGCTTCGATGTTCCGCATAACTGGGTCGAGGTATTGTGCTTCATGAAGCAACATGCCATACCAGCTCCCCAACTGCTCTTTATAATTTAGCTGCCATTTACTTAGGGTATGTTTTTCTAAACTATGATGTGCTTTTATAATCATTATTGCACCTGGTGCTTCAAAACCAACTCGGCCTTTGATGCCAATAATGGTGTCGCCAATATGAATATCACGACCAATGGCATAACTGCCTCCAAGCACATTTAAGGCTTCGATTGTTTTAACCGCGCCCAACTTTTTACCATTGAGTCCAACAGGTTCACCTTCTTCAAACTCAAGAGAAATTTGCTCATTTTCTTTCTTTTCTAATTGTGAGGGCCACGCTTCTTCTGGTAAGGGCGTATTAGAAGTTAAGGTTTCTACCCCTCCAACACTAGTTCCCCATAATCCTTTATTAATTGAATACTTAGATTTTTCCCACGAGGCTTCCACCCCACAGTTAGTTAGGTACTCAATTTCTTGCTCTCTTGATAATTGAAGATCGCGAATTGGCGTTAAAATTTCACAGTTGGGTGCAAGGGTTTGAAAAACCAAATCGAAACGTACTTGGTCGTTTCCTGCACCTGTACTTCCGTGGGCTATATAATTAGCGCCTAGCTTTTGCGCATATTCAGCAAT
Organism: uncultured Roseivirgaceae bacterium; assembly: GCA_964507315.1. Classification (GTDB taxonomy): domain Bacteria; phylum Bacteroidota; class Bacteroidia; order Cytophagales; family Cyclobacteriaceae; genus JAKISE01. The sequence goes on along the minus strand of CAZDQR010000165.1, from coordinate 1,431 downwards.
AGCAACTGCTTGCACAGTACGTTCGGCACTTACCGAAAGTGGGTAGGTGTTATTTTTAAGAACGTTACCAAAAATCAAGAATTTGATAACCTGTTGGTAATATACTTCCACCTTATCTAGAGCAACAAAGGATGCTACCCCTAAACTCATTGCTCTTTCTTCAACTTCTTTTAATTCTGCGGAGGAGAAACCTCCTGTATTAACCAAAACGGCATGTACTTCTAAGTTTCGGTCATTAGCAAGGTGTTTTACGCAATAAGAGGTATCTAATCCTCCACTAAATGCTAGTATTACTTTATCAGTCATATTATTTGATCTTAAGGTTTTTTAAGCGTTTTGCTCGCTCTATAAAAAATGAGGTAAACTTTTCCCATCGCTTTTTTGTGGGTTCTGGCGCCATCTTAATTTCGCCATTTGGTTTATAAAGCATCCCTGTACAAAGACACATTTTATGGTCGTTGCGTTTTAGTATGTCAATGTTTTTACAGCCTTGGCATCCTTTCCAAAAATCTTCATCATCGGTTAATTCCGAAAATGTTACAGGCTTATAACCTAGGGCCGAATTGATTTTCATTACCGGTAAACTGGTTGTAATTCCAAAAAGTTTCGAATGCGGGTACAGCTCTTTGGAGAGCTCAAAGGCCTTCGTTTTTATTTTGGCGGCCAATCCTTTATGCTGAAAATGATCGGCCACAATAAGCCCTGAATTGGCCACATATTTATGATGGCTCCATGTTTCGATATAGCAAAACCCAGCCACATCACCTTTATATAAAGCCAATACAGCGTGTTCTTCTTGCATTTTTCGCTCAATATAAGCAGCTGTTCGATTTGCGATACCCGTTCCTCTTTTAAGAGAAGCCTCGCTTATCATAGCACTAATGGCAGATGCATATACCGTGTGATGGGCCGTAGCCACAATAATTTCAAAATCCATAAAACAGGATATAAATAAATGATAACCGTTAAAAACGATTTAAAAAGAATAGGAAGTGGTGTTGTGGGCAGAGCACATAGCTCCGCAATAATATTTAATGACCCTTAGGGCCTGGCGTTGGCTGGCCTAAATGCATACGCTGCTGCTACGGGAGTAGCTGCTGAAATAGTTGCGATATGTGCTAAATTTAGGTGCATTAAGAATCAAAAGTAATGAGGGGAAGTGTTAATTGGAAGTAATAAATCATAAATATAGAATTGCAGAATAAATAGAACACCAATAATGGGTGTATGAAACTAAGATTTATGAGATTGTAAATCATTCATAATGAGACTATTGAATAAAGTATAATGTAATAGAATAGTTTTGAGTTAAGTGTATTTATATATTAGAATGAAAGCTTCGGGAAACTGTGATTTCCCTTATATTAAATCGTTTTTGAAGATTTAGGAATAAATTTTATATGTAAATTTGTTTAGTTTAACTTTAAAATA
>CAZDQR010000164.1:0-7227 GCA_964507315.1 uncultured Roseivirgaceae bacterium | reverse complement strand
CCTCTTTAGACTAACTAGAATATTTGCTTAAACACAACAATTGGTCTTGATCCTATATTTCGCTTGAGTTCTCTACTAATGGTGCTTTTACACACTCCTAATTCACAAGCTATTCTTGTTTGGGTTAAACCCACTTGGATAAAACTTTGGATTTGATACCTTTGAGATAAGGTCAATTGTTTGTATTTTTTCATGCAAGAACAATATAAATATTGAACCCAAAATACTGGGGGCTAGCCCCCAGTATTTTAAATATGCATGTTGCACTTATTACTTGAACTTAGACTTTTTTTAAAAGCCTAAAGATAAAATTTCAGAAGCATTTTCATCGTAATAATAAGTTCTCCAAAAAAAACCTTCCCCTTCAAATTTCCATACAATTTCACTACTATTGGTTACTTCCCATATGCCAAAGTCTCCTTCAGTTATAAGGGTATTTCCATTAGGAAGCCTTTCGGCACTTGAAACTTTAGGTGAAAATAATTCTGTATCTGTAAAACTCCATATCACTGTTGGTTCATTATCTTCATTGGACTGTAATGAGAATACGTCCGGTAACTTTAATTCATAAGCTGTTGATTGACCAACACTAAATCCATTGGAAAATACAAGAATATTGCCTTTGTCTACTCCTTTTAATAAATTTGGTCTGTGATTATGATCAAAAAGAGATTGGCCTTCAGAATTATCATAAGCACTAGGGTTTCCAAATCGATATATAAGATCACCTCCTTTATTATAATTTCCTCCTGTGTGCATAGATGCTTCAGTAGTAGTTGTGCTATGATCTATGACCTATATTTCGCTATAAAAATTAACGCTTAAAAAAATAAGGTCATTCTTAGAGTCGTAATCCAAACCATTAGCATGCATAATATCACCATTCTCGTCTGAAACATAATTAAGGTCAACCAATTGAGGGTTTTCTGAAATTACACCATAGTTTTCTTTGGTGTTATCTAGGTCTTGGATTAAATAATCCCATACATGCCATTCCCAGACTATTTCGTCTGTAGATGGATTAATTTCAATAATAGCATCAGGGAAAAAGTCAGATTCAATATGGGATCCATTTTGTAGTACTTCTTCTTGATCAATTCGCTCCCAAATCTGAACTATGATATTTCCATTCGGTAGCATCTCTGCATCATGATGCATAATATAATCATTTGTGGAATAATCAAAACTCCATGTTACATCGCCATTTTTATCTATTAATTGCAACAAACCACCAAAACCTCCAAGTTCTATTTTTGGGTCTTCGGCTTCAAGCATAGCCAATAATAAACCATTTTTCATTAAAAAAGCATCATTCCCTAACCTCTTACCATTTAATGGCCATTCATGAATTAATTTTGCATTCTTATCCATTAAATAAACACGATTGCTTTGAGCGTCATTGACCAGCATATAACCTTCGCTGACTAAATCATAATTGAAGTATTCAGCAATTCCTGTATCCCCAGTTACAATTTTATGTTTCTTTTCAAGGTCATCAGAACTGTTATCCAACGGCTTATCATTAGAGCATGATAAGAATAGTAGTGTGGATAAAAAGGCGGGTATAGTAAAATGAAAATGGTTTTTTAATTTCATATAAATGTTTTATAAATGAATTTTGTAAAATAAATTTAAAAAGGCCGTCTATATTAATAAGGCGGCCTTTTTATAATCATTATATACTGTGAAATTCAATTATGATGCACAGAAATCTACTGATAGAACTACTGGTCCAACAGTTGGAGTTGGGCCATCATCAGCAACAACAACATCATCTGGAGATGTTATTTGGTATGTGATTTCAGAATCATATGCGCCAGAAACAAATTTAAAAACCAATGCTGCACTACCAGGAGGAACATTGATAATAAAAGAAGCTTCTAATCCACCAGCAATAGTGTAATCTGTTGTATCATCATTTACAGTTATAGACAACGCTGCTCCATTCCAGCCATCACCGTAAGCGTCATGTAAATCTATTTTCCAATCACCTGCAGGTGGTGGGCATACAACAACTGATGAATATCTAAATGGTGATTTAAATGCAGAACTTGTCTGTATTTTTGTTCCCACATTCGTTGAAGTATACACAATACCATCTGTAGTATTTAATGCTAACCTTAACAGAAAAATGTCACCTCCATAAAGATCATCAGAGGTAAGACCTAGTGCTGTTAATGCATCTGCCATATTCAATTGAATAGTTGACACTAATTTCCCGTCTTCACTTGTAAAAGCACTTGCAGGGATATTACCCACTAATACCTCAGGAACTTCTAATATCACGTTAGCGATAGGAGTTGCATCAATAAATTCTACGTAATAATCAACAGATTTCAAAGTGTTTTGATCTTTAAAATCATCAAATTCAACTTTTACAGTTTTGTTAGATACAGCCGGGTCTGTTATGTTAACTGATCCACCTTGCTCATCTAAAGTTCTTAAAATTGCCCCTCCACTAATTTGGGCGACATTTAATCTATCTTTGTCTTCATCTTCACAAGAGAAGGTGAAGAGAACCAAAGTAGAAACCAATAATATTGAAAGTATTTTTTTCATGTTTTTTTTTTTTTATTTTATAAAACCTGATTCAGGATTCGTATCCCAAAAAACTTGCTGGTGAACATCTGGTTTTTGAGATGCAGTAGAGTTTTGATTTACATATACATCCGGATACCAGAATGAGCGTAAATATTTGTCAGTATCTTGTCTAGCAAGTGGCTGTAAAGTATCTGGTTTTCCAGTCCTTCTAAATGTGTTATAAGCCTCAACACCATTACCCCATAATGCAAGGAAATACTCTGTTGCAATTATGTTCATTTTTTGGTCATTGCTTGCAGCTGTATAATTAGCAATTACTTCTGCCACATATGCATCAATTTCAACTGTAGTTGGTGCAAAAGTATTATCTACTACCTCTGTATGAAAACCTGTTACAGTTTCTATACTTTTTGCAATTCCATTTTCCAAATACGTTTGTGCGCTACCTGTAGTACCTATTTCCAACGCTGCTTCTGCCAACATGAAGTCTACAAAACTAGACATCATAATGGGTTCTATACCAGCACCTTTTGTTCCAATATTTCTGTCTGGAATTGCGGTGAAAGAACTATCATCAAAATTCCCGCCAACTGGATAAACTCCCCAAGTGGATCTAGCACCTGTATCTGGTGGAATACCAAATTCATAACCATGGTCTCTACCCCAATAACCAGGGTTTCCAACTAAATTACAGAAAATAGAAGTAAAACCTATGTGCGCTGGTGGTAAACTACCAAAGCAAGATTGTTCAACTGTGTTTTGTGCATTGGTATTTCGTTGTCTGTATATGTAGTAACGTACTCTTGGATCTGGATCAGTTTTTGCATTCAATAACATATCCATGTATGTATTAGACATATAGTCATTTACACCAGTTCCTTCAACAAAATTTCTTGCGAAAATTGGATGTCTACTATCTGGATTGGTGTCAACTGTTCCATATTTAAAAGCGAAATCCCCATCACTGGACTGTATATACTCGCCACTGGATACAATTGCATTAATCCCAGATACAGAAGCTGCTTCTGTTACTAATCTAGATTGTAAATAAAGTTTGATTTTTAGCGTGTTGGCCAAATCAATCCATTTTTGTTTGTCTCCATCATAAAAGAAATCATTAGCAGGCTTATTTGCTTCATTCTTTCTAAAGTTTGCAATGGCTTCATCTAGTACAGTATGTAAGCTTGCGTATATATCTGCACCACCATCAGCTTTTGGATTTAAGAATTCTAAATTATTGCTTTCAGAATAAGGTACATCTCCAAAATAATCTACTAATGTCGCAATTACATAAGCTTCAGCTACTTTAGAGATGCCAATGTGCATATACAATTCTTTCTCTTCTGCTAAAGGGGCTAAACTACGTACATCTGCTAATATTCCAGAATAAGCTTCTCTCCATGCATCATCAAAATTACCTGTAGAATATGCATTGTCGTAAAGAGGTCCGAACATATGAAGGATTCTGGTTACTTCCATTCCTTCTTCTGTTACGTCCACAAAAAAGTCTCTTAAATCCAACTGTATTGCATTTAGATAAAAGTCTTCTGATGCATTAGTTGAGTTTAAAGCATTGGGAGAATCTAATTTCTCCAGCTCAGTTGTTTCACAGGACCCTACAACAAGCATTAAAGTTAATGCTGCAAAGCCATATATTTTTTTTCTTATATTATTCATGATTTAAATATATTTTTAATTAAAATGTAGCTTTAACACTAAACCCATATCTTTTTGAACTAGGTCCAGCTAAGTAGTCTATTCCTATATTATTACCTACACCAGCACTTAAGGTATTGGTATCAAAATTAACTCCTTTAGGGAAGTTTACAGCTCTGTACCATAAATTTGAACCAGAAAGTGTAAAAGAAAGACTTGATAGAGGTGACCCTTTAAGGCTTTCACTTGAAAGAGAATAACCTAAAGATACGTCTGCCAATCTAATTGTAGTTCCGTCCCAAATTTCTAATTCATCAATTCCTAACCAGTTAGAAAATGCAATATCCGTAGCACCAATTTGAGTGGCATTAACCCCTCCATCTGGATTTACACCTGGAAGAACATAAGTTCCTAGTCGATCAAAAGGAAACTCTATGCTACCCCTGTTTAATAGGGTAGAGGCTGTTCTTGAAAAGATATCTCCTCCATGTCTATAACTTAAACTAGCAGATAAAGTAAATCCTTTATAAGAAAAAGTATTGTCCAAAGAAGATATCCAATCTGGATTTGGATCACCTATTACAACATCTTCAGGGTCTACATCGTAATTACCGTTACTTTTAGTAATAATTCTATTTCCTTGATCATCAGTTTTAATTCTATCTCCAGTAAAAACTCCAAAAGGCTCCCCTACAAGTGCCGTATTTTTAGGATCTGCAGATGAGAAATAACCAATAATGATTTTATCTATTCCATCAGGTAGTCTTGTAATTAAAGATTCATCTGCATAAAAATTAATTGTTGTTCTCCAGTTAAATCCATTATCAAAATTCTGTATGATATGCATATCCAAATCAGCTTCTATACCTTTAACTTCCATATCACCACCATTTAAAGTAGTAAATGTGTAACCAGTTGATGGATCTAAATCTTTACCAGTAATCAAATCAGTTGTCTTCTTTTTAAAGACACTTACATTAAGACCCACTCTGTTATTTAAAAATCTAGAATCAATCCCAGCTTCTATTTCAGAAACTCTTTCTGGTTTAAGATCTGGATTACCTAAAACATTAGAAGTTGTGTTGCTTGAGATAACATTGCCATCTTCATCAACAAAAGACCTTCCACTAAGTGCTAAAGTATTTCTTGTACTGTATACATCTGGGAAACCAGCAGAAGAACCATATCCAACTCTTAGCTTTAAATAGTTTAAGCCATTGCCATCTGACTTAATGCCTTCAAATGCATTAGTGGCAATAAATGATAAGCTACCAGAAGGGTACAATAATGAATTGTTGTTAGTTTCTAGAGTAGAAGTCCAGTCGTTTCTAGCTGATCCATTTAAATATATATAATCCTTATATCCTAATGTTGCATCTAAATAAGCTCCCAAAGTATTTTCAGAAGTATATCTCTGTATGTTTAATGCAGTTGTACCTACATTATTTGTTGAAGCTACTTCTGTAAAATTCCAATGTTTTAATACGCCAAACGCAATTTGTTTGCTGCTTTCCAAGCCATCTCTTTCAAAAGTAATAGAGTTGCTGGTAAAACCTACAATTGTATTTAAATTTAAATCAGAAGTTAAATCTTTATCATAATTCAAACTAATATTATGATCGGATATTGAATTTCTAATATATTGAGTACGATAAATTCCTAAAGGGTTTCCATCAATACCACCTTTGTTCTGACCATAAAAAGAATTCTCATTATAAGTGTCCAATCCATATCTATAAGATAAAGTTGTGTTTTCTGACAACTCATAACTTAAATTTAGATTGGTTGAATAACGATCAACTACTTGACCAGTTTTTGCATTTTTCACAGTCCAGTATGGGTTTTGTATACTATTGGTTTCTCTATAGTATAAAGAACCACCATCTGCTCTTTCAAAAGGAATACCTTGTAAGTTCACACTTATAGGTGTATACATTAAATCTCCAAATATTGAAGAACCACCACCAATTACACCACTTCCTCTAGATGCTGCTACAGGAGGGCTTTTCAAATCAGTTTTACTGATATTTATACCTGCACTCACTCTTAATTTTCCAAATTGTGCAGATCCACCAACACCAAAGTTATCTTTGTTTAATGAATTCCCTGGCACAAAACCTTTATCTTTTGTTTTTGAATACAATACATTGTAGCTAAATTTACTATCACCTCCATTAAGTCCAACAGACAAATTTGAAAAAACGCCAGTTCTAAAGAAGTCTTTTACACTTGGATACGCTTTGTATTCGTATTGTGATGCTGCAAGATCTTCATAGCCTGTAATATAAGATGAGATAGTGTTTGTTGCAAATGGGTGGTTTAAGAAAACCTGCCCACCTTTAATTTCATTTAAGTATCCTGTCCATATACCCGGATTTGTGTCCCCAAAACGAGGACCCCAGTTACTGAAATACCATCCAAACTCTTGGTCAAAACCTCCACCATAATTTTGCTGGTAATCTGGAATGTGAGGAGTGCTAAAAAATACAGAACTACTGATAGAAACAGTAGTTTTTCCTTCATCGTTTCCAGGAGTTGCATTTTTTGTTGTAATTAAAATTACACCATTCCTACCTTTGTTTCCGTATAATGTAGTTGCGCTTAGACCCTTTAAAACATTAATATTTTCAATGTTGTTTGGGTCTAAATCCAAAAATCTACTAGATTCAGTAGAATTATCGAAAAAGGATTCATTGTTATTAGTGTCACTGCCAAAAGGCACACCATCAACAATAAAAAGTGGTTGGTTGGACCCTGTAATAGACGTAATGCCTCTTATAATGATATTAGTTGAGGAGCCTGACATGCCATTTGATGCCGTGATATTAACTCCAGCAGCTTTTCCTTGCAATAACCTTCCGATATCACTAGAAGATTTTTGAGCAACTTCATCCCCGTCTACTTTAGTAATAGAATATCCTAAAGAACGCGCCTCTCTTTTAACCCCTAGAGCAGTTACTACAACTTCTTCAAGAGCTTGCGCATCTTCTTCCATTTGTACATTTAAAGTATTACTAGCGCCTACGGCAC
>CAZDQR010000163.1:0-7293 GCA_964507315.1 uncultured Roseivirgaceae bacterium | reverse complement strand
TTATCTCCATTTTTATCAGAAGCAGAACTACCATATCTCATTCTCTGAGGATAGTCACCATTAATAGAACCTAAACCATAAATATCTATATCAGATACACCATCTGCTAATCTTTTTGGGTAACCAGAGTCTCTCACAACTGCCCAAGCTTCAAACCCATCAGTATAAGCAGCTAGCCATCGTTGTGTAGCAATTTTCTCTAATTTCTCCTCCATAGTTCCAGCAGATATATCTGCTAAAGTTGATGTAGCCAAATAATCCGCACCGTCAACTCCCCATAATGACATCGATTCGGCAATACCAGATTGGAAAAGTGATTGCGCATCACCCGTTCCAAGACTACGTACTGCAGCTTCAGCTCTCAAGAAATATACCTCAGCAGAACTCAACACAATTTCAGGAGCCATTGCTCCCGCATTGCGTTCTTCAGTAATTAAAGTACCTGGATAAGAGAACCATTCTTGCTTAGTAAGCCCTTTTATATCTGCACCTAAACGAACAGGTTGGCCAGCATAATACCCTCCTTTAACATCTACATTTACAGTTCCATCTCCATTATCAGTGATGGTATAATCAGCTCCGGCATCATCAAGTTCGTCAGTAATTACTTTTAATCTTTTGTCGAACTTTCCAAGGTCATCGCCTTGAACCAAATCGAAGGCACCACCTTGAGCAGGTTGAGCAAACACGGCTAACCTAGGGTCATCTCCAAAATCTCTTAATGTATGAATAACTTCTTGGCTTACTGTCCATTTAGATCCAAACCCCCCAAAATCATTCCATACATCTCCGTAAGCAGCACTTGCCCACTCACTAATTTCAATGTCTTTTCTAAGAAGTGCATTTTCTCCAGCTTCCAATAAAGGGCCGTTCAAAGCTTGTGAAATAGCTGAAGTCGAAAAATCATCTCCAGGAGCTCCATTAGCTCTCATAGCAATTCTCAATTTTAGAGAGTTCGCAAGCTTTTTCCACATTTGTAAATCTCCATTAAAAAATAAATCATTTTCAAATAAATCATCTATTCCTTCGGGAATATCACCAGTATTTGTTTCGTCACCGATCGTTGCCATTGCTGCATCTAAATCAGCAATTATACCTTTATAAATGTCTTTTTGGGTATTAAACTCTGGCAATAAAACTGTTTGATCTCCTACTCCACTAAAAGGTATTTCTCCAAATGTATCCGTAAATAGCTGGAAATAAAGTCCTTTCATAATTAGACCTACTGCATACATTTTTTCATTGGCAAAATCACCATCCGCATCGGTAGCTTTCAAGTAGTTATCTAAACCACCAAAATAACCTTCTAAGTAATTCCAAGTTGCATCTGTATAACCTCCATTATAAGAGTAGCCCAATTCATCAGACCACCAAGAACCTGAACTGCCAAACGTGAATTGACCAGCAAATCTATCAGCGTGAATTAACTGTGCTCTCCAATAGGCAAACCTATCGGGACCATAAAGTGCAGCTTGTGGACTTGTTAAAAAGAACTTTCCACTAGCTTCATTCGCAGTTACACTTTGCGGGTTTTTATTTATTTCATCAAACTTTTTAGTACATGATAATGTAACAAAAGCTATGAAAAAGAATAATGTTAACTTATATATTTTCATAATTATAAAAATTAAAATTTAAGATTAATGTTGAACCCAATGGTTCTAGTAGTAGGTAAATTATAGTATAATACACCTTGAGCATTATTACTAGTACTATAACTCGATTCAGGATCAAAATGTTCAGAATCTTTATACAAGAAAAATAAATTTCGTCCTATTAAACCAATAGATGCCTGATTTATAAACGAATTACCTAGTACCGATTTAGGAAGGTTATATGTTAAAGACATCTCACGCAACCTAACATTTGTTTGGCTTATAATATTGTTTTTTGCCACACCAGTATAAGAACCCCAGTATTGTTGTGCAGTTATGTTATTTGTATTTTCAACATATACAGGTGCTTCTGGAGTACCTGTATTTATAACACCGTCAACAACTGTGCCCCCTTCTCTAAACTCAAGTGTTTTGAGAGAAACTCCTGTGCCATCCAAACGTGCATCTGTACCAGAGTATAATTCACCACCGAAACGACCATCTACTAACAACCTTAAATTAAAGTTTTTGTACGTTAAAGTATTAGATAGTCCTGATGTAAAATCTGGCTGGTAGTTACCAAGTAGCACTTTTTCACTTGCAGGAGTAGATAATGGTCGTCCTGTGGCATCAGTAATTATTCTACCATCATCAGTTCGTTGGTAATCCGAACCCCAAATTTCTCCATATCCACCACCAACAGTAGCTTGTACTGTTACTTGTGGGTTAGCATTAGTTGTGGTAAAAATAAAATTATCAATTCCATCTATCAAACTAACCAATGAGTTCTTGTTTCTTGAAAAGTTCAAAGATACATCCCAAGTAAAATCTCCTGATTGAACTGGAGTACCACCAATTAAAAACTCAAAGCCTTTATTATTTACTTCTCCTACATTTGTATGAATAGAAGAATACCCCGATAACCCTGAAACAGGAATAGTTTGAATCAAGTCTTCTGATTTAATATTATAATAACTAAAATCGAAATAAAGTCTATTATTAAACATTTTTGATTCAAACCCTATTTCCGTAGAAGTAATGCTCTCTGGTTTTAGATTTGGATCGTTAAAAACGCTTGGCCTTGTTAAAATTGTTTGCCCGTTATAACTAGATTCCGAGCTCGTCAAATTAAAAGCATTATCTAGCTGATAAGGACCTGTATCATTACCTACTTGAGCCCAACCTCCTCTTAATTTTAAATAACTAAAAAAGTTTTGGTTAGGATCAACTATTTCTCCCAACATAAAAGATAAACTTGCTGATGGGTAAAAATATGACCTATTATTAGATGGTAACGCTGAAGACCAGTCATTCCTACCAGAAAAATCAAAATAAAGTAAATCATTATAAGATAATGATGCTGCGAAGTAAACAGAGTTTACTACTTTTTCTACTAATGGCTTATATGTAGGTGTTGTTATTGCTGCACTAGCAGTTGTTGGTCTAGTTGGTATTTTAAAATCTTCACCTCTAATACCAAATGCATAAGCAGTAGAATATCTATGATTTGCTCCTACATTTAAATTTAAATGCATTGAACTACCTAAATTTTTATCAAACATTAATAAAAAATCCATGTTTGTTTCTGCAACTTTATTCAGCGAATAATTAAACCTGCCGTCTTTAGAATACCAATGACCCGGCTGCTCAACACTTTCAATTCTATGCTCAACTTGGTCTGTACCTATTCTTGCAAATGCAGATAGGAAATCTGTGAATTTGTAATTCATCTTAGCAAAGCCTGTAAATCTATTTCGAGTATCTTCACTCAAATCATTATACAAAGTCCAGTAAGGGTTTCCTCTATTTCCCCCGTACGAGTTAAATGAACCATCAGCATTCTTATATACTTTATAGTCATCTAAAATTAGGTTTCTAGGAACAGTATATAATAAAGACATTACTCCTTCTGTACCTTGTACAGCTCTATTCTTTGCAAATTGGGTAAAATATGTTGCTTTAGCATCTACAGAAAACTTATCAGTTAAATTAACTGTTGTTCGCAAATTAAAATTATGTTTTTTAACATAAGAGTTCTCCATAATAGAATTAGTATTATTATTTGTGTAAGAGAACCGTGCTGTTGCTACATCGTTTCCTCCTTGGAGAGCTAAAGTGTTAATATAACTTGTGCCTGTTCTAAAGAAGTCTTTTACATTATCAGGCTGTGCCGTATAAGCTTTGGTAGTTCCATCAGCATCATCCCAATATACTTGTTGAGAGCCATCTAACTTTTGCCCCCAAGAAGTTCCACTAAAGTTTGTAGGATCTACATCCACAGCACCTTGTGTTCCTTGCCCATATTCGTTTTGATACTCTGGCAATAATAATGGGTTAGAAAAAGTTGTAGTTGAAGAGAAGCTTACTCCTAAGCCTTTTCTGCTAGTACCTTTTTTGGTAGTTATCATAATTACTCCATTGGCAGCTCTAGAGCCATATAACGCAGCCGCGTTAGGTCCTTTAAGCACAGATATAGACTCAATATCATCTGGGTTAATGTCAGAAACACCAGTACCATAATCATCACGCCTATACTCTCCTCGTCCATCTCCATTGGCTGAACCAAACCCTGAATTATCAACAGGAATACCATCCACTACATATAAAGGTTGGTTATCTCCAGTTAGTGAGCTATTTCCTCTAATAATAACTCGAGCACCACCAGCAGGGCCAGAAGTTGATTGGGTAATTTGAACTCCTGCTACCCTTCCATTCAATGAATTAACGAAATTTGTGCTTTTAACGGTAGAAATATCTTCAGCTCCTACAGTAGATACCGTATAACCCAATGATTTTTTCTCACGTTCCACACCAAAAGCAGTAACTACTATTTCGCTTAACTTCGTAATGTCTTCATCTAAAGAAACATTAATAACCGATTGGTTACCAACTTTTATTTCTTGGTCGGAATAACCAATGTATGTAAATACTAAGGTGGCATCTTCCGAAACGGATAATTTATAATTACCGTCCATGTCTGAGGTAGTACCATTGGTTGTCCCTTTGATTACCACATTTACTCCTGGGATGGCTGTACCATCCGCTGTGCTTGATATTCTTCCTGAAACAGTTCTATCTTGTGCGATAGCGCTGTTAAATCCAAGGAGAACAAGGATGCCTAAGAGGCAACTTCGTAAAACTGTCTTCATATTAGATTGTATTAAATTGATTAAATAAATTATAATTGGTTGCATTTTGGATTTTATTCATAGTCAACATTATTAAATAATAATTTGCATTAAAACATTTTTAGCTTAACGACACTAAAACAACGACTAATTACAGTATTAGTTACTAACAACTGCAGTAGAAGATTTATCTTAAAGTATAATTATTTAGTGCTAAGCATAAACTCATGAACTTAAAGTTAGTAATTAATAAATAAGCTGTGCAAGATAAACTAGCAAATATTTTATATATTACCGCAATTAGTATTAATATGCTAGTTTAACTTGCATATTTGTAAATATTTAAGCATCTTTTGCAAGAATTTTAAACTAAAGGTTGTGCCTACAAGGCAAATAGCATCAAAAGCCATCAATGACTAAAGAAGAACGAAAACAGACAATTTTGCATGAGGCGAGCATTCATAACAGAGTGCTACTAAACGACCTTGCTATACAGTTAAAAGTATCTATAGATACTATAAGACGAGATATTATTGAACTAGACAAAGAAGATAAAATAATTAGAACACACGGTGGTGCACAAACCAAAAGCTATATACCATATGCCTATAACAGTAATACAGTATATGCACGAAAAAACAAAGTGCTTATCGCAAAAAAAGCAATTGAGCTAGTTACCCAAAACAGCATATCTTTAATAAGTGGCGGAACTACTAATTTTGAACTTGCTCGTGCGATTCCTAATGATGTGCAAGCAACGTTTTTTACTCCTAGTTTGCCAATTGCAATGCAATTACTAGAACACAAAAATTTAGAAGTAATCTTTTTGGGCGGGAGGCTTTCTAATGAATCAAAAATTGCACTTGGAGGCAATGTATTAAATGAATTATCCGAAATTAGTTTTGATAATTGCTTTTTGGGCACTAGCTATTTAGATGTAAAAAAAGGACTTACGGAGCTGGATTGGGAAGTAGTTCAACTAAAAAAAGCTATGGTACGCGCTTCCAACAAAATTATATCCTTATCTATATTTGAAAAACTAGACACTGTACAACGCTATAAAGTATGCGATATAGATGCCATTGATATTTTAGTAACCGAATTGGATGCTACCGATTCGCGCTTAAAAAAATTCCGCCGATCTGGATTAGAACTACGCTAATGAAAAACAAAGAAAATACGACCTCATTAATCACAGAAACTTCTTCTAGCTATAACCAGCTAGAGAAAATGAACGTGGCAGAACTACTTTCGAATATCAATAAAGAAGATGTAAAAGTTGCCAAGGCTGTTTCTAAAATAATCCCACAGATTGAAAAACTAGTAACTCATTTGGTTGCCAATTTTAAGATTGGTGGAAGGCTATTTTATATAGGTGCTGGCACAAGTGGGCGCTTGGGAGTGCTAGATGCCTCTGAAATTCCACCTACCTTTGGTGCAGATCCAGAGCTTATAATTGGCCTTATTGCGGGTGGCGACACCGCCTTACGAACAGCTGTAGAAAATGCCGAAGATGACGCTAACCAAGCGTGGAAAGATTTAGCTATTTTTTCTCCTACAAAATATGACACCCTAGTTGGTATTGCTGCTTCTGGCACTACAAAATATGTGCTAGGTGGTCTAACAAAAGCACAAGAAGCAGGTTTATTAACTGCTGGCATTACCAACAACCCGGGCTCACCACTTGCCGTACTTGCAGATATACCTATTGAAATAAACGTTGGTCCCGAGTTTGTAACAGGAAGCACCCGAATGAAAAGTGGAACAAGTCAAAAATTGGTACTAAATATGATTTCTACTTCACTAATGATAAAGCTTGGTAAAGTTAAAGGCAATAAAATGGTTGATATGCAATTAAGCAATGTAAAACTTGTTAACAGAGGAGTTAAAATGATTATGGATGAACTCGGAATTGAAAGTGCTGAGGCATCTCAGCTTTTATCTACCCATGGATCGGTACGTAAAGCAATAAACCAACACCATTGAGCAAGATTAGTGCTATTTATACCAAAAAGCATGTAGTTTATCGAAAAGATTATTAAACAAAATCAATTCGAAATATCTTAAGCACTATTGATATAATAGCATGGCTTCAATTTCATTTTCAGAGCAACATGTCACCGAAAATAAGTACCTTTCATCTATGAAAGGCACTCTGGTAATACATCATACTTTTGTTCAGCATTTACTTTTCTGGAGTCTCTATTTTTTGTTTAATGTATTTCGTTGGGGTCTATACTTCGATGACTTTAACTACTCTTTTCAATCCAATTTGGTTGAGTTTACAATGCATTTAATCATTGTTTACTTTAACTTATTAGTACTTGTTCCTCGTTTTTTCCCATTTAAACTAATGAAGTATGCCGCCTCTTTATTGGCTGCAACTTTATTTATATCTGTTTTTAGAATATTATTAACCTACCAATTAGTTACTACAGAAGTTTGGAAGGAAGCAAGTATTGCGGGGTTAGATCTATTTGACCCCAATTATTTTGTGGCTGTTTTTGTAGGAGAACTGTATGTTGTTGGCTTTACCATTGCCATTAAATTAGGAATTGATTATATTAATA
>CAZDQR010000162.1:0-7295 GCA_964507315.1 uncultured Roseivirgaceae bacterium | reverse complement strand
TAATTCGACAATAAGTGGAGGGTTTGGTAATAATGCATCTTCTTTTAACTCAACAATTGGTGGTGGGTTTGGTAATGTTGCATCAAGCTACAATTCTACTGTTGCCGGAGGGTATAACAATACCGCTTCATTAAATTATGCCACAGTTGGAGGAGGTTATGGTAATACTGCATCTAATTCATCTGCAACTATAAGTGGAGTATCAAGAAATGAAGCTTCTGCATATTCTGCTACGGTAAGTGGAGGAACAGACAATGTTGCGTCTGGTAAAAATTCTTCAGTGGCAGGCGGAAAAAATATTAATGCGCAGGCATTAGGAGAATTTGCTACAGGCCTGTATTCTGCAAATGCAGCATCTGCCAATGCAACTAGCTTTGTAGCAACCGACCGCTTATTTACGCTCGGTAATGGAACTAGTAGCGTAGCGAGAAGTAATGCATTTACTATCCTTAAAAATGGCAACGCCACATTAGCAGGTACGCTAACTCAAAACTCCGATCGTAGGCTTAAACGAGAGATTGCACCTTTAGGCAATACACTTGCTAAAGTAAACGAGATGGAAGGTGTAACCTATAAATGGAATAATTTAACGCCTAGAGATACTACCGAGGCCAATATTGGTTTAATTGCCCAGGAGGTAGAAGCTTTATTTCCTGAGTTGGTTAAAACAGGAGATAATGGGTACAAATCAGTTAATTATATTCAGTTAGTGCCTGTCCTTATCGAGGCCATTAAGGAGCTTTCTAAAGAGAATGATGCTTTAGAAACAGCCAATGCTACCATGGAAATCAGGCAGCAAGGAGATGATCAAAAGTTTGTCGCTTTAGAGGCCAAATTAGATTACCTTATGCAAATGATGACTGTGGAAGCATCTGCAGGTGCCGTAGGTAACGATTAGATTTTAATCAATCAGAACTTTAAAACCCATTTGCTTCGGCAAGTGGGTTTTTTTTATGTCATTTAGTAGTGAAGCGGAGAAATCTTAGCCACCCATAAAGATTGCGGTGTTGTTAAGATTCCTGCGGAATGACTTTCTGTGAGAGATGGGTTGAAATATTGCAACCAATGGCTTTTTTACACCAACATTTTCCTATTCCGAGGAACGAGGAATCTTGTAAGGCTAGAAAGTTATCTTCAAAAAGAAGAAGATTCTTCGTGCCTCAGAATAAACAAAAGAAGAAAACCGTCCAGAATCACGCCACTTTAGGAGGACTCTCACGCATACAGTTTAACCTCCTCGCTTGTCATTTCGCAGCATAGCGGAGAAATCTTAGCCACCCATAAAGAATGCTTTTGTGGCTAAGATTCCTCCGGAATGAGTTCGCCTATTTAACCGTCACTCAGAGCGGAGCGAAGAGTCTCTTTAATTATAATCATAGTTTTATATTATGGCTAAGATTCCTTCGGAATGACTTTCTATGAGAGATGTTTTGAATAGTGTGCCCTTTGGATTTTTTACACCAACATTTCTTTTTAATTCCGAGGAGCAAGGAATCTTATGATGTTAGAAAGGTACCTTCAAAAAGCAGAAGGTTCCTCGTACCTCGGAAAGAAAGTAGGATAGATTAGAACCTTATTATCCAAACCCATGAATTGTAATAATGAGACTATTGGCAAATCATTCTAAATTCCTGCACCCTTAGGCATGAGATTCTGAAATATCCCGATAGCTACCGGGACAGGATGGCCGTATTAGTCAAAAAAAAATCACAGGCCTTTTATAAAAAAAGTTAATCAAGGCGTTTAATTTTATGGAATTCAAACCAAGTCTCTTCATCACAGTAGGGTTGGCCGTTGGCATCATTATAATTCACTGTTAACTCTTCGTCTTTATTAATATCCTTTGCGGCAATATATTGTATTGAGTGGTTTTCTAACACTCCTTTATACAGCATATTAGCAGGATTGGCATGGTTATCAATAGCCCCATAACCCAATACTAAAGCATTAGAAGGTTCAGTCATTGTTAGGCTACCCCAATTAAATACTATCGTTTGTATTCTAGGAGCCAAATCTTCAAATGGCTTGTATAAAACAATAACAGGGCACTCTTCTACAACTTCGCCTTCTTTAAAACCACGTGCAGCATAGGCGCCACGGCCCTTGTCAGTGCCAGTATGCTTTACATATACTTGAGGTGCGTGTATTGTATTTATCATGAGTTAAAGTTTACGTTATAATAATAGATTATAATGAGGTAAAATGATAGATTTATTACAATATTTAGCTTACAAGTTTGTTTGTCATTTCGTAGTGAAACGGAGAAATCTTAGCCACTCATAAAGATTGCTTTGCGACTAAGGTTCCAACAGAATGACTTTCTATGAGAGCTGCTTAAAATTTTACAACCTTTAGCCCATTGTAAGTAGGATAAATTACGATTTTGACTTAATTTGAGGCTTTATTTTTAAAATATGGAAAAACTTCATTTTGTCTCTGGTTTCCCTCGCAGCGGGAGCACCCTTTTGTGTAATTTATTAAACATGAATGAGGGTTTTTATGCTACACCTACCTCGCCTACCATAGACATGGTATTGCAAATGCGCAAGGTGTTTAGCCACAATCCTTCTTATAAAAATGTAAATCGCTTAGAAGAGTCCAAACGTTTTAAGGCAGGAGTAAAAGCATATTTGCATGCTTATTACCAAGATAAGAAGGTAGTGTTTGATAAAAATAGAGGTTGGGTGAATAAGCTGCCCATTATCGATCGTATTATGGAAAACCAGGATAGCAAAGTGATTTTTTGCTACCGCAATCCTGTAGAAGTGTTTCAGTCTATCGAAAAGCAATACCAAAAAACGATACTGATGGAAAACAACGATGAAGCCCAAAACGACTTGGGGTTTGCAACATTATATAACCGGGTAGAAACCTTTGTGGGTCAAAATTTTACTTTAATGTCAACTCCTGTAGCCTTATTAGAAGATGCCCTTACCCAAGGCCACGGAGACCGGATATTAATAGTTCGGTATGATAAACTTTGCTCAGAGCCTCAGCAAACATTAGATATGATTCATAATTTTGTAGGTGAGCCTACTGCCAAGTATGATTTTACTAAATTAAAACAAACCACTTTTGAGAATGATGGTGCTTATAATTACAAATTTTTGCACAGCATTAGAGAGGGTGAAGTTACGTATAGTCCTACCAAAATAAATTTACCTAAAGATGCTATCGAGCGAATTCAGAAACGTTTTGAATGGATTACCAGTAGAATAGAAAAATAATGGCGCATATCAATTTGCAAAAAATTATTTCTGTAAAAGGCCAAGCCGGTTTATTTCATTTGGTAAATTATAACCCCAAAGGGTATTTTTTGCAACCTTTTGAAGGTGGCCCATCTCGTTTTTTATCGAATGAAAAAGGGCGAGTATTGGCCATTGGCAATGTAGATTTAAAGTTAGAAGAGGGCTCTATTAACTCACTTGATATTTTCTTAAAAATGAAAGATCAAAAGACTCCTTCTTTGGATGCCACGAATGAAGAAGTAGGGGTGTTTTTTAATCAACTCATAGCAAACCTAGATAGTTCGGTGGTTTCAAGCCATCTCAAAAAAATACTTGGTTGGTACTATATAATTAACAAACATTATACGGATGAAAAAATCGTAAACGAAGAGGACGATGGCTTAACTATTATTTAAATAATAACCTGCTGCTACTTTTTTTAGATATCCTACAATTAGAATCGGCTTTTGTTAACCACTCTTATATTCACTTAATTTGTGCTTCATTATGCAAGATTTCTTAAGCACATCTGTAGGGTTTATTAAAGGAATTGGTCCACAAAAAGCCAAGCTCTTGAATTCTGAGCTTGAGATATTTACATATCAAGACTTACTAGAATACTATCCTTTTAGATATGAGGATAGAACTAAGTTCTACAAAATTGCAGAGCTTAGTCCAGAATTACCAAACGTACAGTTCACTGCTACTTTGGTAAATATACAAACGGTGGGGTTTGGCCGCAAGGCTCGTTTGGTAGCTATAGCTAAGGATGATACCAACAGAATAGAACTAATTTGGTTTAAAGGCGTTAGCTGGATGGCTAAAAAAATACAGCCAGGTGTTAAATATGTGGTATTTGGTAAGGCATCTAAATTTGGCAGTAAGTTAAATATTACCCACCCCGAGCTAGAGCCCGTTACCGAGGCTAATACGGCCAAAGGTACACTTCGGCCTGTGTACCCAACCACAGAAAAGTTAAAAGCCAAATTTTTTGATAGCAAAGCTATTGCAAGGGCTATTGGCTCCATTATTAAGCAAACGATACCACATATTCAAGATCCTATTCCAGAGGATTTAATCCATCGCTTAAGCTTGATGCCCAAAGCGGAAGCGGTTTTTCATATACACTTTCCACAAAGTGCACAAACCTTAGAAAAAGCTCGGTTTAGGCTAAAATTTGAGGAACTGTTTTACATTCAAGTCCAGCTACTTTCGATTAAATCGGGCAGAGCTAGAAAGTATAAAGGAAAGATTTTTGATGATACGACTTTGCTCACAAAATATTATAAAGAGCAATTACCGTTTGAGCTTACCAACGCTCAGAAAAGAGTAATTAAGGAAATTTACGGTAATATGAAATCGGGTGTGCAAATGAACCGTTTGCTGCAAGGCGATGTGGGCTCTGGTAAAACTATCGTTGCCTTTATTTGCATGCTTATTGCCATTGGTGGAGGCGCACAAACAGCCTTAATGGCGCCCACCGAAATATTGGCGCAACAGCATTATGATGGACTGTTGCCTTTTGCCAAAGCAATGGGGTTGCAGATAGCTAAGCTCACAGGTTCTACTAAAGCAAGTGAACGTAAAAAACTACATTTAGCATTGGAAACAGGCGTGTTAGATATATTGGTAGGCACCCATGCTTTGCTTGAAGATAAGGTGCAGTTTAAAGAGTTGGGTTTGGCAGTAGTAGATGAGCAGCACCGATTTGGGGTAGCCCAGCGCTCTAAACTGTGGAGTAAGAACAAAGACCTATTTCCACATGTACTAGTGATGACTGCTACGCCTATTCCACGGACCTTGGCCATGACCTTGTATGGAGACTTAGATGTCTCGGTTATAGATGAGTTGCCAGCAGGAAGAAAACCTATTAAAACCATTCATTATTACGAATCGAAACGATTAAAAGTGAATGGGTTTATAAAACAGCAGGTGGAACTAGGGCGGCAGGTGTATATTGTGTTCCCATTGGTGGAGGAATCTGAAAAGCTAGATTTAAAAGCCGTTACAGATGGCTATGAAAATATGCGGAGGTCTTTTCCGGAGTACCACATAAGCATAGTACACGGCAGAGCTAAATCAGCTGATAAGGCTTTTGAAATGGAACGGTTTGTAAAAGGAGAAACTCAGATTATGGTAGCAACTACCGTAATAGAAGTAGGTGTAAATGTGCCCAATGCCTCGGTTATGATTATTGAAAATGCCGAGCGATTTGGACTAGCGCAATTGCACCAGTTACGTGGTCGAGTGGGTAGAGGAGGCGAACAATCCTATTGTATTTTAATGAGTGATGTTAAATTATCTACCGATGCCCGCACCCGGATTAACACAATGGTACGTACCAATAACGGCTTCGAAATTGCAGATACAGATCTTAAATTGCGCGGCCCTGGCGACCTTATGGGAACTCAGCAAAGTGGTGTACTCGATTTAAAACTGGCAGATTTGGCCAAAGACCAAGCTATTTTGCAATTGGCTCGAGATACAGCAATGGACTTATTGGCAATGGATGAAAACTTAAGCACACCAGCCAATAATGCGCTTAAAGTTCAATTAGAAAAAATAAAAGCTAAATCAGCTAACTGGAGTATGATTAGTTAATAATATTGGTCACAAAACGGGGTTCATATATAGCATTAATCCTTCACCCAGTGCAGTACATCCTTAATAACACTCCAGTTTTTCTTGGGTTTTGTAACCTGTCTTCCTAGTATCCAATGGTCGTAAAGTTTATCGATTTTTCCCTGTTTAGCATTTACAATAATCCAATTATTAACGTAAGCTATAAACTCTTGGCTTTCAAAGCCTACAGGGTAAACCACAGGAATAGTCACTGGTTCTGGCATTGGATTTACAATTTTAAAATCGGGATGAAGTAATGTTAAATATGCACCCGATTGCGCACTGGTTAAAAGTCCATCTGCCACCGTAGAGTCGCCTTTAATAAATACACTTGAACCAGAAATTTTTATCCCTCCTGTTTGCGGAAGATAAAATTTCATAAGCTCTACATACTCAGGCCTGGCCACATAGGCCACCCGAATAGTGTCTAATTGAGAAGCTTCCTCAAAATTTTTGAGCTCGTTAGTTTTTGATTTCGTTAGGAGTGCTAAATTCAAATCCATGTACGAATGAGAAACCTCCACTTTGTTTGCCAACTCACTTGATAGAGGTACACCAGACATTACAATATCATAATAGTCTTTTTCTAACTCCTTAACCATATTGGTAGGGTTTGCAGGCACAAGCACCAGTTTAGCACCTAATGACTTAGCTAATAATTTTGCCATTTCAATATCTAATCCAATAAGCTCACCATTATTATTTCGGTAGCTAAACGGAAGGTAGTTTTCCATAAAGCCAACCCTAAGAATTTTACGCGACCTAATGCGGCTTAACCTTGATTGCCAACCACTAATTTTTAGTGGGCTCGGGCCTGCATTTTTTAATTCTATCATATCCACTTTGGTATCAAACCTTGGTGGAATTTGGCCTATTAACTCATCGTATTTATAAGCATCTTTTAATGAATAAGCCAAATATGTTCTAATTCCATAAACAGAAGTAATGTAAAAAATGGTAGTGAGCCCTGCCCAAACAGCTATTTTTTTTACATTAAACTTATAAAGCCCTTGGCTTATTGATATAGTAATTAACGTGAGGGTAATAAGGTGCATCGCACCCAACACCACTCTTATCCTATCAGTATACACGCTACTCATAAAAAAGAGCTGAAACAGGTCTTTTGGTATATCAAGCAAATCAAGCATAAATGGAATGCCTGTTACAGGTGCAATAAAACTCGACAGTAATCCTGCTCCTAAAAAGACGGGCAGTTGAGATAGCCCCATTACATGCCCTCCAAACCAAGCCGCAAAAGGAACAAAAATTAAAATTATTAATGTTCCTAAATTAGGAAATGGATACGCTAAAGGCATTAAAATATCTGTAGCTCGTTGCGTATCTTCAGAACCTAAATTTTTGCTTTTCAACAATTCATCGAGGTTATCAATAAGTTGAGGCAGCACCACAATAATTTTTCCTGTGGCAAAAATGGTTAATAAAGTT
>CAZDQR010000161.1:0-7299 GCA_964507315.1 uncultured Roseivirgaceae bacterium | reverse complement strand
ATCAATAATTCTAACATTTTTTCTAGTAAGCCGATTGTCCAACATCCTAGAAAATAATACAGGGTGCATTTCGGCCATATTATTACCCCATAGCACAAATACATTGGCATGTTCTATGTCTTCATAACAACCCATGGGTTCATCCGCACCAAAGGTGGTTAGGAAACCAGTTACCGCACTTGCCATGCAAAGCCGGGCATTACAATCAAGGTTATTGGTGCCAATAGCTCCTTTCATAAACTTAGAAGCTACATAACCTTCGGGTATGGTAGATTGCCCTGAAGTGTACATGGCTACCGAATCTTTTCCATGGGATTCAATGGTTTCTTTCATTTTAGACGCCACCAAATCAAGGGCTTCCTCCATAGAGGTTTCTACATACTTGCCATTCTTTTTAACCAGTGGTTTGGTTAGCCTATCGGCAGAAGAAGTACACATAATTTGATGATACCCTTTTACACAAAGCAGTCCTTTGTTAACAGAACTGTTTGGGTCGCCTTTAACCGCAACAGCTTTTCCATTTTGAGTGCCTACTAAAATGCCGCAGCCTACGCCACAAAAGCGACAAGGGCCTTTGGTCCAGTTAATATCTCCTGAAAGTGTAGAATCTTCTTGATCTGAGGCAAATAGGATGCCCGGTATCATGGTAACTGCAGCAGCCATGGCTGAAGCAGCAGCCGCTTTTTTTAGAAAATTTCTTCTGTTCATCATAGCTTGGTTGCTTTGTCGCTAAATCCTGAGACTAAATTTAAATGCTCAATTTCTTTAATGCCGTCCAAAATTTGCTGTAGATTTTCTTCTTCTTGTTCGTTTTCTGTATCAGTTACCAACACAATTACATCTTTGTTTGTAGAAGGGACAACTTCACAATGTTCAGTGCTTTTTAAGGCGGTTATGAGCTGGTTTTTTTCTCCAGAACGAGGGAATGCTATATAGCTTTTAATGGGCATGTATAAGCGGTTAGTAGTATAATTTTTTATGTGAGCTAAATCACACTGCAATGAGAATGAAATTTTAGTACAAGAAAAATGACGCCTGTCAGTTTTGAGAAATAAATATGAAAATATTACATAGCATATCTAAACCAATAACTAGCGTGATAAAAATAAGTCTTGAACTTATTTGGAAACATTACAGACAATATTTAGGTTTGCATCTTCAATTAGATACTCGTTCAAGAGTTTCCAATTTATAAAGAAGCATGGAGAGGCAGGCTCTAAGAAGTGCTAGCAACCACTCTGATTCCGAATTTAGGAATGGAAAAGGTGCTAAATCCTGATCCCAGAGAAAGTTTATCGAGCGATAGGCACGGGAGAATATAAGTTGTTTATAATGAAAAAAACAATTCAACACCAAGCACGGCTTTTAGCTTTTTGCCAAAACATTGGCCTATTGCATAGCGATAACCCCATTTCTTCTTTAAAGCACACATGTTATAGTATGTGTTGCTGCTAAGGCACACTTTTAAGTAAGGTTCTTAGCTTGCCAATAGGTTTCTTCTTACATTAAAATGTGTAGGAAGATATAGATGTCTATAGCAAAAAATCAATTCGTTTTCCGGCAGGTTATATAATAAGTAAACTTAGTGCCGCTCAATCTTAAATCGCACAATTAAAATAACAAATAGTATTATGTCTAACAATTTAAAATTTTCGATTAACTCAACCAGTGAATCCACCGCCAAAACAAATATTCAGGTACGAGGATTTACCCTAACAGTTGACAAACCCGCAGAACTTGGAGGTACAGATGTAGCTCCAAATCCGGTAGAATATATATTTGCAGGATATACTAATGTAGTAGCTCATATTGTGGCCAAAGAACTTTGACATTACCTTAAATGACCTGAAAGTTGATATTGAAGGTTATTTAAACCCCAATAGATTGTTTGGTGTTTCCTCTGCAGAGCGTGCAGGCTATAGCAGTATAAAAGTAAATTTAAAAACTACCACACAACTTGATAAAACAACAAAAGAGCAATGGCTATCTCAAATTGAAGACCGTTGCCCTGTTAACGATAACCTGACAAACAAAACACCTATTAATTTTCTTTTTAACAATTAAATAAAAAATATTATGAGTAACACATTAAAATTTGAAACCTTACAGCTACATGCAGGCTACGAAAATGCTGAAGAAACCTCTCGTTCAAGAGCAGTGCCTATTTACCAAACTTCATCATTTACCTTTAAAAATGCCGAGCACGGAGCTAACCTTTTTGCACTTAAAGAGTTTGGTAATATTTACACCAGAATAATGAATCCTACAACCGATGTTTTTGAGCAACGTGTAGCAGCTTTAGAGGGAGGAGTGGCGGCTTTGGCTGTTGGTTCCGGCCAGGCAGCACAATTTATTGCACTTAATAATATCTTATCGGCAGGAGATAATTTTGTATCGACCTCTTTTTTGTACGGGGGTACTTATAACCAATTTAAAGTAGCTTTTAAACGGTTGGGTATAGAAGTTCGTTTTGCAGAAAGCGATAAAGTAGAGGAGTTTTCCAAACTTATTGATGCAAACACGAAGGCACTTTACCTTGAAACCATTGGGAATCCTGGATTTAACGTGCCTGATTTTGATGCAATAGCTGTACTTGCCAAAGAGCACGATATCCCCTTAATTGTTGATAATACGTTTGGTGCAGCAGGTTATCTTTTCAGACCCATTGAACATGGAGCCGCAGTTGTTGTAGCTTCTGCTACCAAGTGGATTGGAGGCCACGGTACTACGATTGGGGGTATAATTGTTGATAGCGGAAATTATAACTGGGGAAATGGAAAATTTTCTGAATTTTCTGAACCTTCGGAGGGTTACCACGGACTAAATTTCTGGGAAACATTTGGGTTTGATAATCCATTAGGACTTCCTAATATAGCTTTTGCCATTAGAGCAAGAGTTGAAGGCTTACGTGATTTTGGCCCTGCTTTGAGTCCTTTTAATTCGTTTCAATTAATTCAAGGGTTAGAAACTTTATCATTAAGGGTAGAAAGAACAGTGGAAAATGCACTAAAATTAGCAGAATGGCTAGAAAAAAATCCTCAAGTAGAAAGCGTAAATTACCCCGGACTAAAAAGCAGCCCATATAATGCTTTGGCTAAAAAATATTTTAAAAGAGGCTTTGGTGGAGTACTTTCATTTACCTTAAAAGGGAAAAAAGAGGATGCTGCTACTTTTATAGATAGCCTAAAACTGGTAAGTCATTTGGCGAATGTTGGAGATGCGAAAACGCTTATTATTCAGCCTGCTGCAACTACCCATCAACAATTGTCGGACAAAGAGCAATTAGCAGCAGGAGTTTTGCCAAATCTTTTAAGAATTTCGCTAGGAATAGAGCATATAGATGATATTAAAATAGATTTAGAAGTAGCCTTTACTAAAGTTTAATGATATGACTGAGGTTTCAATTCTAGTTCATAACCAATCGTTTAGTTTGGAGTGTGGCAGCACGCTCCCTAAACTGGAGGTTGCCTATACAACACATGGTTCACTATCTGTAGATAGAGATAATGTGATATGGGTGTTTCATGCCCTCACGGCAAATGCAAATCCATTAGAATGGTGGCAAGGGTTAATTGGTGAAAATTACCTTCTTAAGCCAAGCCAATATTTTATTGTATGTGCTAATATATTGGGGTCATGTTATGGCACTACTGGGCCGGATAGTATTGATCCTACTACAGGTAAAAAATATGGCATGGATTTTCCTTTAATTACCATTAGGGATATGGTACATGTGCACGAACTTTTAAGGGCAGCATTAGGTATTGATAGTATTTATTTGGGAATTGGAGGTTCTATGGGTGGGCAGCAACTATTAGAATGGAATGTAATGAACCCTTCTTTGTTTAAAAATAGTTGCCTTATTGCTGCAAATATGAGGCACTCGGCTTGGGGAATAGCTTTTAATTCGGCACAAAGATTAGCTATGCAAGCAGACCAAACATTGTACAACAAAGGTGATGGTGCTGGTAGAAAGGGCTTGAAAGCTGCACGTGCAATAGCAATGCTTTCCTATAGAAATGCAACCATTTATCGAAAAAAACAGACAGATACAGAGGATAAAATTGATGGATTTATGGCAGATAGTTACCAAAACTACCAAGGTGAAAAACTATGTAATAGATTTACCGCTCATGCATATTGGTATTTAACCAAAGCTATGGATAGCCATAATGTTGGAAGAAACAGAAAAGCTATAAGAAAAGAGCTTAAGCAGGTAAAATCAAAGGCATTGGTGATTGGTATTAAAACCGATTTGCTTTTTTCTTACATAGAACAAAAAATCATAGCACAGTATTTTAAAAATGGCCAGTTCGAGTTAATTGAATCGTTATATGGGCACGATGGGTTTTTAATTGAAACAGATAAAATATCTTTTATCCTTAACACGTTTTTATCCCCAAAAAGTATCAGTTAAATCAATTAAAACTCCGCGTTCCCCGGTGTTCTTGGGAAAGGAATTACATCTCTAATATTACTCATTCCTGTAATAAACTGAACCATGCGTTCAAATCCAAGACCAAACCCACTATGTGGTGCTGTTCCAAACTTGCGAGTATCCAAATACCACCAAAGGTCTTTTTCATCGATGTCCATCACGGCTAGTTTTTCTTTAAGCACATCCAAGCGCTCCTCACGTTGTGAGCCCCCAATAATTTCACCAATGCCTGGGAAAAGTACATCCATTGCAGCCACCGTTTTATTGTCTTCGTTGGCACGCATGTAAAATGCCTTAATGGTGGCAGGGTAATTATAAAGAGTAACGGGTTTCTTAAAATGCTTCTCTACTAAAAAACGCTCATGCTCCGATTGTAAATCAGCTCCCCATTCTTCTATTATGTATTTGAATTTCTTTTTCTTGTTAGGCTTGGAGTTACGAAGTATTTCTATGGCTTGGGTATAAGTTACACGCTCAAAATCGTTGCTAGCCACAAACTCTAATCGTTCAATTAAGCCCATTTCGTTTCGCTCGATTTGAGGCTTCGTTTTATCCTCATCTGCTGCACGTTTATCAAGCAACGCAAGATCTTCCTTACAGTTTTCTAAGGCATAGCTAACCAAGAATTTTACAAACTCTTCGGCCAAGTCCATATTGTCGTTTAAATCGGCAAAAGCCATTTCGGGCTCTATCATCCAAAATTCAGCTAAATGACGACTAGTATTTGAGTTCTCCGCTCTAAAGGTTGGGCCAAACGTATAAATATCGCCTAATGCCATAGCAGCGGTTTCCCCTTCTAATTGGCCAGATACAGTTAAGTTAGTTTCGTGCCCAAAAAAGTCTTTGCTTTCGTCTACTTTACCATCTTCTGTTTTAGGAGGATTTTCTAAATCTAAGGAAGTTACTCGAAACATTTCACCGGCTCCTTCTGCATCGGAACCAGTGATGATTGGTGTGTGAACGTTTACAAATCCTTTATTATGAAAGAATGTGTGTACCGCATAAATCATTTGATGACGAATGCGATAAATTGCGCCAAACGTGTTGGTTCTCACTCGTAGATGAGCAATATCTCGTAAAAACTCTAAGCTATGTTTCTTAGGTTGTAAAGGGTATTCATCAGGATCGCTATCGCCTAAAATTTCTAATGAACTTACTACAACTTCGTAGGCTTGTCCTTTGCCTAAAGATTCCACTAGCTCACCTATAATACTTACACTAGCCCCTGTAGTAATTCGCTTAAGTTCAGCTTCATCAAAATTCTCAAAATCAACAACGGCTTGAATGTTATTAACAGTAGAACCATCATTTAGGGCAACAAATCGGTTGCTTCTAAAGGTTCGTACCCATCCCATGATTTTTACTTGCTTTCCAAGTTGTTCACCTTTAAGCAGTTCTTTAATTTTAATGCGTTGCATAATGTCTAAGACTATTGTTTTATCAAAGCGCAAAAAAACTACTTTTTAACATATAAATCAATTAAAATACTTTATTGTAGAAGTTCTCCTCTACAATCGAGGTTAAAGGCATCAAATTTGTATTGCCTATTCAAAAAAGATTCTATTTTTGAATGAAGCTATCATATAAATGCAAAAATTAACCTTATCTCAATCCTTAGGGCAGAAACTGAGCCCACAGCAAATTCAGTTTATTAAGCTCTTGCAGGTTCCTACTGCGGAGCTAGAATCAAGAATTGAAGAAGAGTTGGAGGTAAATCCTGCGTTGGAAGAAGGAGAGGAGGAGGCGGCTCCTGTTCAATCTACCGAAGAAGGGAACGAAACCGATTTTGAAGATAAAAAGGAAGAGGAAGTAAAACCCGAAGATGAGATTAATGTAGAAGATTATTTGAGAGACGATGATTTTTCGGGTTATAAAATGCAAGGTGATGGTGAGGCATTTGAAGAACGAGATATGCCAATTTCCACAACAGCATCACTTAACGAGCAGTTATTATCTCAACTTGGCTATTTAAGGTTAGATGAACGCCAAGTAAAAATTGGAGAACAGCTAATTGGTAGTATAGAAAGTGATGGCTATATACGTAGAGATATGGAGGCTATTCTAAACGATTTAATGTTTGCTCAAAATGTGGAAACTGATGAAGAGGAGTTAGAAGAGATTCTCTTTAAAATTCAGGATTTTGATCCTGCAGGCATTGGAGCTCGTAATCTGCAAGAGTGTTTGCTTATTCAGTTAGATCGGCTGCAAGAACAAAACCCCAACACTAAGCTGGCTTATGAAATTATTGATCGGTGTTTTGAGGAATTTACCAAAAAGCATTATGCTAAAATCATAAAGAAATTAAACCTTGAAGACGAGGAAGATATTAAGCCTGCCATTGATATCATTACCAAATTAAACCCTAAGCCAGGAGGTACGAGCACGGGGTTAGTAAAAACGCAGTATATAATTCCTGATTTTATTTTAACCAATAATGAAGGCGATTTAGAGATTGCTTTAAATTCTAGGAATGCACCGGAATTAAAAGTGAGTGCTTCTTATTCTGATATGTTTGAGGCCTATGCCAAGAGTGACAAAAAGGATAAAAAGCTTAAAGAAACAGTATCGTTTGTAAAGCAAAAACTTGATTCGGCCAAGTGGTTTATAGATGCCATTCGCCAGAGGCAACAAACGTTGCTTAGAACCATGCGCACTATGGTTGATTACCAATATGAGTATTTTTTAACGGGTGATGAAAGTAAGCTTCGGCCAATGATTTTAAAAGATATTGCTGAGAAAATAGATATGGATATATCTACCGTTAGCCGTGTGGCCAATAGCAAATCTATTCAAACAGAATTCGGTACGTTTATGCTTAAATACTTCTTTTCAGAGGGTATTGCAACCGATTCTGGCGAAGA
>CAZDQR010000160.1:0-7301 GCA_964507315.1 uncultured Roseivirgaceae bacterium | reverse complement strand
ATCGCTGAGAATATTGAACACTCTAAATTAGTATGTGCCTAAATGACTATCTATATAAATAAAAATGATCTTTAACTTCATATGACAAACCTAATGCATCATATTTTTTTACTGCCTTACTAAAATTAGCATTGGTAACATTAAAAGAAAAATGCTCAATTTTAATACTATTAGAGGCTGGGTCTAGGAAAGGATCTTTTAAGTTTGCTGGAAACAATGCTAAACCAGTTTTACCAGCAAGCAGAAATATTGGAAACTCTCCCCACTTTGCTAGCTTGTATTTTTTTAATCCAAGTACTTTTTGATACCAAGCAATGGAGACTTCCAAGCCTTTTACATTTAAAGCAACATGATCTAGGTGTTCTATTTCAAAATTCATAATAAAAGGCTTGTTTAAACCAAATTAATTGATATTAGCCTTTAAACCAATCAACGGAGTTGATACATTTTTCCATACCCGTTTTTAAAGCCTTTATCACCTCCCGATGAGCGTAAATCAACCTTTTCACCATTAATTTCTAAGGTTACTTTATATAAATAAACTCCATTTGCCAACTGATCTCCAAATTCATCTTTGCCATCCCAGGCAAAATCTGTTTGATTATTACCAATATGAATTGGCCCAATTTCGTCTTGCGTAATAGTGCGCACAACCCTACCCGTAACTGTTAGTATCCTTATCATTATCCCATCAGGAATTTCACTGCCAGTAAGCGTAAAAACAAACCTAACACTGGTTGAAAATGGATTTGGATATGGATAAAAATTTGTAACCGTAGATTCATTTATAACCTCAAAATGGATAATATATGGGTTTATGCCTGCAGCATTCCCACTTGCATCCTCTACTTGCACACTTAATTCATATACTCCATTTACTAATTTATTGGGCTTATAATTTATTTCAAATGGCTTGTCGCTTTCGGCTATGGTGTAATCAATTTCATTGCCTGATAATGAAATTCTAATTTTACTGCACCCTTCGCACGTTGGTGTTAAAAATATATTAATCCCTGTGGTATCTGTTTTTTGTAGCAAAGGGTTTCTATCTAGTATTTTAATTAACACTGTAGGATTTGCCGAAATTATTTCTCCATCATAAATATACCTACCATCAAAAGAGATATCCAATAATGGATTCGTTTCGTCTTTAATAACCGTTACATAGTCTGTTAACGAAATGGAATTATTTACATAAATCTGTTCAACCTCTAATAAGTTATTTACAAACACACTTAAATTATTTACACCTAAAAGTCCTTTTGTTCCCATAGGGATCTTAAAAAAAGTAGTATCTCCTGGGCTTGGAGGATCAATAAGCATAGATTTTGATATGGTAATGCGCTGAGTAGAATTAAATATGGTATAATCTACTGTTAACTGGTTTTGATATGATTTATCAGAAATATTTATAAACCCAAATTCGGAATAAATAGAATCGCCTTCTTGCAATTCTACATGTAAATTATTTGATTTATCGTTACCAATAAAAGCCAATACACCTTCGGGTGCTCCTGTATAATTTACAATCCAATTCTTTAACTGAGTAGGTGTTTTATTAACTGTATCCGCCACATTGTATTTAAGGTATATAAAAGGATATTTAATGGGGTCTATCCAATCCAAAGGTGTTTCTTTAATTTTAATCCCTGTAGATAAAATCGTTTCTTTTCCATCTAGTGTTTTTCCAATAATATCGACACCGATTTTATCATTTAATGATAAGGGAGCTGTATTAAAAGTAAGTTTTTGCCAAGAGACGGATGGGCCAATTAATGAGCTTTGCATTTTGCCAGATCCGCTAACACCAATGGCTTCGCCAGAATAGGCAATTATTTGCTCATCAGTAGGCTCTAGATTGCTAGGATCAGCAACAATTTCGACCACGCTATTACCCAACCCACTGCCTTTTTGCCCAAACATAATATATGGCTCATTCATAGTTTTTGCTAAAAACAGCGTTGGATCAGCACCAAGGTCTTCTAGTTTAGCTATGGCAGCGCCTGTTAATAAGTTAAAATCAAAAGCACCAATGGTAAACACAAGCACATAATCGTTATAATCAACAGCATCTAATACTTCATCTAACGTTTTTCCACTACCCGATCCTTCATTTACAATATTTATTATCTGTGGTGATCTTCCACAGGTCCAAGCATTTACTTGGCCACCAAAAATTGGGGCATACGGTGAGGCATTTTTATCATTAAAAGCAACTACAGCCAGCCTATTATTACTGCAGCTTTGAAAACTAGTTCCTAGAATAAATGATTGGCCATCAATTAATAGTTCTACATCTCTAAAAGTTAAAGCAGGGTTATTTACTCCAAATGTTTTTACCTCAAAGTTTAATGATGTTTTTTCAAATTCTAATTTACGCTGGCCTTCATTTAATACTAAGCCATTTAAAGCGTTTTGTTTTAATTGAAAATACTCCGTTTGCGCCCAACCTTCATCTGCATCTTTAATGTAAGTAAAAGACGATTCAGTCCAAGTATCGGCTTCTCCAGCGTTTAGGTCTTTATATTTTGATCGCCAATAATACGCTACAGTGTCTTTGGTATCCAAGCTAACATTTTGCCATTCTGCCATAAGAGCCCCCTCAGCTTCATTTCTTTTAATAAAACTACTAGGGTTAGTAAATAAATTAACAGAGTCCAGTTCGTACTGAACCACACGTGATGACGATGGCTGATTCGTAATTTGAGTTTTTAAATTTATAGGTTGATTATTTACAATGCTAAAATTTGCTGGCGAGAGGTTTAGTACTCCTGAAATAGGTATAAAATAATTAAAAAATACTCGGTTATTTAGCTCATTTAATTCCGGTAATTTATTGGCTGGATCAAGTACAATTTCAAATGAATTTGTTCCAAAATTATCCTCATAGGCATTATTGATTGTATAAACTAAAGTATCTGCATACCTAACAGGTTTAAAAGCAATGGTATCATAGTCTATTACTACACCAGTTTGTAAAGTTCTACGCACAAATACTTCCAATGAATCATTTAGGTAAGCTGCAAAATCTCTTACTACTAAAGCCAACCCAAACGAATCGGCATCAGATGTAATGCCTTTATTAGTAAGCTCAATGGGCTGAACATTGGAGGGTAATATTTCATAATCAGGCAATTGAGTACCAAACAGCTTAATGGCAGGATCGCCATGCAAGCCCATTTGTTGAATTTGAGTAATGTAGAATGATGAAGTTGAAATTGCTGCCATTTTTTTACCCACGTCATTCATAATTAGACCAATAGATTTATCCATATAGTTTATATCACCATAACCCAATGAAAAGAACAAATTGCTCCACGTATTTAAGAGCGTGCTAAAGCCGAATGAAGTGTGCGCAATAACCGCAGTTGAACCTAAATTTGGAGTTAGAATCCAATCTTCGCCAAAAATATAGTCGTCATTAAAAATATTGCCTGCATTACAGCCATTCATAAGTACCAAAGGGTACTTACCTTTGTTATTGTAGCCATTAGCAGGATCGGAAACAAACCCAATATCTATATCTGTTACGTTGGGGGCTGAATGACCAAAAAAAGTGATTTGATTTAATCCAGAGTTTACTTCATTGCTTACATTAATAAATTCTACAGGCGCAGAGGTGGTCTTAGATTGTGTTGTAGTATTACCACCTAAATAAAACCCTTTCGCAGTGTTCGCATAGCCATCTACATAGCCTCTAAACGAGGCCAATTCAGACTCGCTATTGCCCCCACTAAGGTTTAGCATATTCTTACGCCATAAATTATCATGGGGTATAGACTCGTGCTCTATAACCTTATTTAGGTAATTGATTATTTCTAACGGTGTACTTGCTCCTAACCGTCCTGTGGGCACAGCGGCTTCGTACGTTGTCCCATTTAAGCCTGCAGTAAAAGCGATGTCAGCACCGGGTTGACCGGCAGTAGGTACCAGGTCATAATATGTAAAATCAGATTTAGGCCTTCTGTAGAATTTATGCCCCACAAGCAAGGATTTACCTATTAGAAACAAATTCTCTGGAGTTCCTTTATCCACCATATACTCCATAAAATTGTAAATGGCTAAAGAAGTTATTTCACCATAACTAAACTGTTCATATAATTGTTCAATATCTACTACTAGCGTATCAAACCCTCCGCCTGCTGCTGTACTTCTATAGGCTCCATAGGCTCTAACTGCATCCGAATAACCACTCGCGGGCTGCATTAACGAAGAGTGGCTAATAATTAAATAGTTTGCGCTTACATCCATCTTTCGAAAAGAAACTGGCTCAATCGTAGGTTCAATGGCATTAACCTCATTAACCCATAATGTGCGACTAACGGTAGCATCTAAAAAACTACATTGCAAGATATTAGGGTCTATTTCAGCGTCATTCACTATTTTAACATTACTAGGGTCTGTTATTTCAAATAGTTTAGCATTGGCAGGCACATTTGTTATTCTAACATCTTCTCCCCCACTAAGTTTATTATCTAAGGTAAACTTTTGAGTAAGGGAGCCATTCATATTAAAATCTCGAGCGTATATGAGATGTATGTATGAAACAGACACGTTTGAATTAGGGCCTCCATTATTATTTACGGTAACTCGTACAGTTACCTCTCCGCTAGCAGAGATATCTGACCAATTGATAGATTCTTCTATCAAGAAGTTATCAAATAAATTAAAGTTGTAAGTACCTATAATAGAAAGAGAACTAGAAGAAGGCCCTACCTCTACAGTTACGTTATGGGACTGGTCATTTCGGCCTACTAAAAGAACCTTAATAATAGGATTAGGCCCTGAATTAATGGTTTGATATACACCTGAAATTGCAAAATCTTTCACGGGATTTGAATTTTCAGTAATTCTTGATCCCGTAAAACCTTCGCCAACGCCAAAGGTTGTTAAACTATTATAGGATACTTGTGTTACGCCTTGAGAATAATTTTGGGTATAAAGCGACAAATTCTCGTTTAAATAGTAGCCACTATTGGCACCACCTACAAATTCGTTGGATAAGCCCATCCTTTTACCCGCATTTACAACATCACTAGTGAGGTAATAAGTAGTGGTATCAGAATATAAGTTATAATAAGAATGAGGTTGAGATGATGATGGCACATACAAATCTGCATCTAAGGTGCCGTCATTGGCTAGTCCATAAAACTCTACAAAATCCGTAGCATTAAAAATATTATCACCATTTACATCCTCAACATAAATGGCTAGCTCCTCACCTCTATGAAATAATTGCAATCGCTTACTATCTTCATCCACCGGAAACCCGGCATTGGCCAAGTTGGAATAAGACAACCTGTAAAATCCCTCTTTTGCAACCTTAATTTTAACATACTGTTTATTAAAATCAATCCATTCATTACCATATTGTTGCGCAGTAGCCATGGTGGCCATTAAACTTATTACTAAAATGGTGATTACTCTATTAATCATTTTTATCAAGATTAACCATTAAAGAAAAAACATGTGTGTATAAGGATTCCGTTTGCACCCCAACTGAAGTTAGCGCATAATCTAAAACTAACGCTTTGTATTTAAACCCTAGGCCAAAGGTTGGCTCTGCAACTGCATAAGTTGAACTATCGAAATTCTTAAGTTGCTGATAATTCTTAACTCCTACTCGTAAAAATGCAATGTGAGCATAACTTATTTCTAACCCCATTACTGGATCTACAGAGGCAAATGAAGATTTAACCAATGTATTTCTCTTACCATCAAAGGTGACGGTTAAATCGAAGGTGGGCAAAATGCCAAACTTTTTATAGTAAAACTGACGGCCAACTCCGAGTACCAACCTCGGCAAGGCTACTTCTAGTGTAGTAGAAGGAATGGCATTGCCTGTTTGAACATACGTGGTTATCAACGAATCTGTATTATGTGTCCAAGCAGTAAAGGTGCCAGTTACATCACGAAAAGTTGCCCCTAATTTCCATTTCTTTAGTTCGTATTGGGCACCTACATCTAAGCCAAAGCCCCAACCTGTAGCAAATTGCCCTGCTTTACGATAAATCACTTTAAAACTCCCACCTACTTTTAGTCCGCCTAGTACAGGCAATTTTCGAGCATAAGATGTAATAAACCCATAATCAGCAGCAGAGAAAAAACGAATATTATCATAATTTAAAGCACCACTCGCATCATATAAAAAACGAGTGTCTGGTATATCGTCTATCCCAAATCTGATAACAGAAAAGCTCAATGCGCTAAGAGAATCTAATCGCATGCTAAATGCACCATAATCATACTTTGCAATGCCAGAAAAATATTCAGCATGTTGGAGCATTCCATTAAAATCACTTGTTTGATCTAAGAGACCAGCAGGATTCCAATAACCCGAAGTAACATCATTAACAATAGCTACTTGCGCATTTCCCAATGCAGCAGCTCGAGCCCCAACTCCAATAGCCAAAAACTCGTTGGCATATTTAGGTGTGTTAACTTGCGCAACTACTTGAGTGGTTAACATCAAAAAAGGAATAAAAAAAAGTAATCGTAAGCTCATTTAGTATGTAAAAATAATTGATTCTATGGTCTGACTGTTACTTTTTACAGCTTGATTATTAATCTTTTTTAGGCTTGGTTTGTAACCATTATAAAACAAGTGTTTACTTTTATAAAAAATTTCTTAAAATGAAGAACATACTAATTTTAATCACTTTTTTTGCACTAATGGTAAGCTGCGCTTCCGATTCTTCTTTAACGGATGAAGAAGTTGAAAATTATACAGAACAAGGGAAAGAAATTGTTCAAGCAAGCTTCAAAAAATTAAGTAGTCAATTAAAAACAGCCATGATAGCTGGTGGAGTGCAAAATGCCATTGGTTTCTGCAATGCAACTGCACTGGCTATAACAGATAGTCTCTCAACTGAGCATAATGCAATAATTAAACGAACAAGTTTAAAATTAAGAAATTTGCAAAACTCCCCTGATAGCTTAGAAGCTAAAATGCTCGATATGTATCAGATAATGTCGAGAATGCGTAACCCAATAATGGTTCCAAAAATTATTGTTAAGAGCAACTCTGAAATTCAGTTTTATGCCCCAATAATGATTGCCAATGAGACTTGTTTAAAGTGCCACGGTGTTATTGGTGAAACGATGAAAGCAGATGACTACGACATTATCAAGCAATACTATCCAAATGATAAAGCCGTGGATTATAAAATTGGGCAGTTCAGAGGAATGTGGAGTGTAACGCTTAAAAGATAAGAACTACTATTTAACCTTTTGGTAATGAAAATATTCATTTAGCTCCTCTACTTCTATCTGTTGACCTAGTAATTTCACTTCCATATCTA
>CAZDQR010000159.1:1581-7323 GCA_964507315.1 uncultured Roseivirgaceae bacterium | reverse complement strand
AGCCATTGCGCCAAGAAATATTGGGCCAGGTGGAATGAGTGGCCGTGTTACAGCTATTGATGTTGTTAAAGATAACCCTCAAATTATATTTGCAGGCACAGCTTCAGGAGGTCTTTGGAAATCAGAAAGTGGCGGAGTAGCTTGGAAACCCGTGTTTGATAGCGTTGCTGTACTCTCCATTGGGGCTGTGGCAATTAGCCAGCAAAACACAGATATTGTATGGGCGGGCACAGGAGAAGGAAACCCAAGAAATAGTGTTACCGGTGGGTACGGTATTTATAAAAGTTTAGATGGGGGTAAGCATTGGCAATCAATGGGTCTTGAAAAAACGAGGAATATTCATCGAATAATCATTGATAAAAACAACCCTGATATAGTTTATGTTGGCGCTATTGGTTCTTCTTGGGGCCAGCACCCCGAACGAGGTGTTTTTAAAACCATAGATGGAGGAAAAACTTGGAAACATATTTTAAAAGTAAATAGCTCTACAGGAGCAGGCGATTTAGTGGTTGATCCACAAAATCCTAATAAACTTATAGCCGCTATGTGGGAGCACGAGCGAAAGCCATGGACATTTAATTCGGGTGGCCCGGGCTCCGGATTATACATTACGCTTGATGGTGGAGATAATTGGAAAAAGTTAACCGATAAAGAAGGTTTACCTAAAGGTGAACTTGGTAGAATTGGTGTTGCCATTGCTCCATCAAACCCAAATAGGATTTATGCACATATAGAATCGAAGAAAAATGCATTATATAGATCGGATGATGGAGGAGACCATTGGAAGAAAATAAATGATGCTAAGAACATTGGCAATCGCCCTTTTTATTATGCCGATATTTTTGTTGATCCAATAAATGAAAACAGAATTTACTCGGTGTTTACCTATATTAATATGAGTATCGATGGAGGTAAAACTTTTACCCGCTGGGCAGACTCCTATGTTCAAAATGGAATTCATCCTGATCATCATGCCTTTTATGTGCACCCTACCGACCCTAACTTTATTATTGATGGCAATGATGGAGGTTTAAACATTACTAGAGATATGGGCAAAAACTGGCGCTTTGCAGAAAACATTCCTGTGGCTCAGTATTACCATATTAATGTAGATAACGATTTTCCTTATAATGTGTATGGAGGCATGCAAGATAATGGCAGCTGGGTTGGCCCAGGATATGTACTTAAATCTGGAGGTATTCGTAACTCGTATTGGCAAGAAGTTATGTTTGGCGATGGCTTTGATGCCATGCCCGATTTAGATGATAATCGTTTTGGATTTGCTATGAGCCAACAAGGTTATGTAGGCAGGTTTGATCGTGTAACTGGCTTAACAAAAATGATTCGTCCAACGCATCCAGACCCTGATGTAAAAGTTCGTTTTAATTGGAACTCTGCAATTGCGCAAGATCCTTTTGATCATTCAACCATCTACTTCGGTTCTCAATTCGTACATAAAAGCACCGATAAAGGTGATTCTTGGGAAATCATTTCCCCTGACCTAACCACTAATGACCCTGAAAAACAAAAACAATATTTAAGCGGTGGAATTACAATGGATGCCACGGGTGCTGAAAATTTCACCACCATATTGGCCATTGAGCCTAGTTCTATTGAAAAAGGATTGATTTGGGCAACTACAGATGATGGCCAAGTTCAAATTACCAGAGATGGTGGAAAGAGCTGGACCAACCTCAGTTCTAGATTAGTTGGATTACCAAAAAATTCTTGGATTCCTCAAGTAAAGGCCTCTAAATACAATGCAGGAGAAGCCTTTGTAGTAGTTAATAATTACCGCCAATTCGATTTTAAACCTTACCTATTCCACACAACTGATTATGGTCAAACGTGGAAACAAATGCTGTCTCAAGATGAAACATTTGGATACTGCTTATCAATCGTACAAGATACCGAAGAGGAAAACTTACTCTTTTTAGGAACCGAGCACGGACTTTATGTAAGTATTAATAAAGGTGCAAGTTGGACGAAATGGACAAACGGCTACCCTTCTGTTTCTACCATGGATTTAGCTATTCAACCAAGAGAAGGTGATTTAGTAATTGGAACTTTTGGCAGAGCCGCTTGGGTAATGGATGACATTCGCCCGCTAAGAGAATTGGCTAAAAATGGCACTAATGCGTTAACTAAAACCATAAAAGTATATCCTACACCTGATGCCTACATTACGGCTAACCAACAAGCTTCGGGTACACGTTTTGCAGGTGATGCTATATTTATTGGTAAAAATAGAAGAAGGGGGGCAATGATTACTTACACAGTTACTAAGCCAGAAGAGAAAACAGAAACTCCAGTGACTACTTCTAAATCGAAGAAAAAGAAGGGGAAGAAAAAAGCAGCAGAACCCGTGGAAGCTAAAAAAGATACGACCAAAGTAGCCTTTGATACCATCTCTTTTATGGTGTATAACAAGAGTAATGAGCTAATTAGAACTATAAAAAACAAGTACAAGAAAAATGGAATGTACAGAATGTACTGGAGAATGGATGAAAAAGGAGTGAATTACCCTTCACGCAAAGCACCCAATAAGAAAAGAGGAGAATCTGGTGGAGTTGATGTATTGCCAGGCACCTATAAAATTGTAATGGGCTTTGGAGATCAGAAAGATTCTACTATGATTAATGTAAAATTTGACCCGCGTTTAGACGTTCCTTTTACTACGTTAGAAGCTAACTATAACGCAAGTAAGGAGATAGAATCTCAAATTGAAGTAGCTGCCAATGCAATGGCTCAATTACGTGAAAGCAAGAAAGTAATTGACGATATCTTGAAACAACTAAAAGATAAAGGAGATGCCTTCGACTCATTAAAAAAGGTGAGTAAGGCAACCAAGGATAGTATAAATGTACTAATGGATGAACTGGTTGGGCCTAAAAATGAGAAACAAGGTATAACTGCCGAACCAACTCGGTCGATTATGGAGTATTATTATTCTAATTTTATGTACTTAGGCTCGTTTAATAAACCTGGGGCAACACAGGCTAGAACTATGGCTCACGCCAAAAACAAATTACTCCCTTGGTTGGCAAAAACAAATGAGTTCTTTAAAAACAATTGGCCTACCTATCAAACATTAGTGAATGAGTCTGACTTAAGTCCATTTGAAGAAATTAAAGAATTTGACCTTGAATAAACATACTCCTCATTTCGTTTTAGATCGTCATTCCCACGCAGGTGGGAATCCCTTTATGAATGAACGGGTTCCTGCCTTCGTAGGAATGACGGCAAGACTGGTAGGAATGGCGTTAATATTAATAGCATCATTTATATCCTTGCCCTCAGTTGGGCAAGGGTCTTTAACGGTCTATGAAAAATCGAATCACCTTGAAACCTCTACTTACGAGGAAGGCATATCTTTTTACAAAGAGCTGGCTAGTAAATACCCAGAAATAAGCATCATCGAAAAAGGACTTACAGATTCAGGCTATCCTTTACATACAGTGATTATTTCTAAGTCTGGCGAATTCGATATAAACAAGCTTAAATCAGAGGGCAAAGTATTCCTTTTAATTAATAATGCCATCCATCCAGGGGAACCCGATGGTGTAGAAGCATCACAAATGCTTGCCAGAAACTTAATTGAGGACAAAAAACTGAACAAACTACTCGATCATACAGTAGTAGTTATTATTCCGTTTTATAATATTGGAGGTGTATTAAACAGAAATTCCACTTCTAGGGTAAATCAAAATGGACCCAATGAATATGGCTTTAGAGGCAATGCCAACAATTACGATTTAAACCGGGATTTTATTAAAGCAGACACGCGAAATGCCCGCAGCTTTATTCAACTTTTTCAGGAAATAGACCCTGATGTTTTTATTGATACGCACGTAAGTAATGGGGCAGATTATCAATATGTATCTACTACTATTCCAACACAAGCCGATAAATTGGGAGGGCCTCTAGCTGAATTTATGACTTCACAATTATTGCCATTCCATTACGATTATATGGAAAAGGCTGGCTCCTTAATGACTCCTTATGTAAACATTTGGGGAATGAAAACGCCAGACCAAGGCTATAGCAAATTCATCGACCAACCAAGGTATAGCTCAGGTTACACTACCCTTTTTCACACACTAGGGTTTATGAGCGAAACACATATGCTTAAAACTTTTGAGCAACGGGTTGAAGCCACGTATAATTATATGTTAGGCTTACTCACATTTACTAATGCTCACTCATCAGAAATAATTGAGCTTAGAAACAACACCAAATCTGCTGTTAAAACACAAAACGAATTTGCCATTACTTGGCAATTGGATAATTCACAAGCCGATACCATCATTTTTAAAGGCTATGAAGCGGCTCGCCCAATTAGTAAAATCACAGGGCAGGCAAGACTAAAATACGATCGAACAAAGCCCTATTCAAAAGAAATTCCTTATTACAACCACTATAAGCCGAGTGTAGTAATTACCAAACCAGATTATTATGTAATCCCTAAAACTCATTGGAAAGTAATTGAGCTTTTAGCACTAAATGGGATTGAGATGGAGGAAGCAAAAGAAGCAAAAAGCATTACAGTTGAAGTGTATCATATTACAGATTACAAAACCAGAGGAGAAGCCTACGAAGGCCACTTCCCTCATTATAATGTAAGCATTTCTACAACCGAGGAAACAGTTTTGCTTACCAAGGGGGATGTTCTTGTGCCTGTAAACCAATGGCGTAATAGATACATTGTAGAAACATTAGAACCTCAGGCCACTGATTCTTATTTTAATTGGAATTTTTTCGACACCATTCTGCAACAAAAAGAAGGATTTTCGGCCTATGTTTTTGAGGATTTAGCACTCGACATTTTGGCCAATAACCCAGAAATAAAGTCTGCCTTGGAAGAAAAGAAACACAATGACGAAGAGTTTGCTAGCAATGGATATGCTCAGCTATTGTTCATTTATAATTTATCTAAACACCGAGAGAAAGCCTATTTAA
This sequence comes from uncultured Roseivirgaceae bacterium, assembly GCA_964507315.1. GTDB lineage: Bacteria > Bacteroidota > Bacteroidia > Cytophagales > Cyclobacteriaceae > JAKISE01. Next base: position 2,364 of record CAZDQR010000159.1, on the reverse strand, counting down.
GGTATCCTATATTGAGATACAGCAAATAGATATAATATTAAAAGATGTTAGACAAAAGACCTTTTAATCCGTCTTTTGTCTAAAAAAAAGCTTCGTAGGAGCGACTTTTAATACATAAGCTTATTGATATATTAATCTAGGTCTTAAGCTTTTGGTAAATTTTATAATAAATAAATAAAGGAATTGCCAGTAGCACAGCAATTACAACCCAAGTCCAAAATATACCCCAGTAATCTGTGGCTCTATTAAGTTTAAGGTGTTGCCACTCCAACAGCTTGGCCTGGTTGCTGCTTTTAATTTTTACTTTTACCGTATCACCCACTTTTGACTGTAGCATAAATTCATCGTCTTCTTTGTCTCTAATTGAAGATGTAGGTGAATTTATCGAAAACCAAAATTGAATACTAGGGCTACTATCTTCAGATTTTAAAATTTCAATTTCATAGATAACATCATGTCCATATTCACCCGATCCTGAACCCGATTCAGTTCCAATATCTATAATTATAGCAGATTCAATACCACCAAACGTGTAGTGCTCTTCATACTCCATTTTGATTAAACCCCAGGCAAAAAACAAAAAGGGGATGGTAAGAATAGAAAAGAAAACCGATATAAATATTTTTCGTGCTATCTTCATTTATATCATTGATAAAATAGATTCAAAAATATTTTATTAAAACCCAGAAGAATATTATTGAATTGAACAATCAACTGTCTTGTGTCTAATATCTATTAGTCTTTAGTCTCTTTTAATTACACATAGAAGCAGCCAAGGCAACA
>CAZDQR010000159.1:0-1481 GCA_964507315.1 uncultured Roseivirgaceae bacterium | reverse complement strand
ATATCTATTAGTCTTTAGTCTCTTTTAATTACACATAGAAGCAGCCAAGGCAACATGCCTTGTGCCATTCATAAATATTTGCTCATCTTTTATTAGCAAGTCAACTTCTACGGGAGGGAGTTTATCAAACTTAAGTGTGAGTGTACCCGTTGCCCCAAATGAGTTGGTGGCCCAAGTGCCTTTATGCTTGCCTTTATATTTGCCAATGTCGCCTTTAACAACCCCTGTTCGTTTAAGCTTACTCATAAAGCTTCCATCTTCACAAAGCCATACCTCATTTTCCGATTTAGTACCCATTACATTATCATAATGTAGAAACTTTTTGTTTGCCAAAAACAACTTCCAATCAAAGCCCTCATACTCGTTTTTTATAATGGGACTTACAAATTCTACGCTTTCTAGAAAGTCATCTACTGACTTTTTCATTTCTTCCAAATACTTTTCTTCACATATTAATAAAGCTGACACACACCTCCCATACTCTCCACAACGGGCGGCAATAAAACCTTTATTAATATTAGCGTCTGTTCCAGTAAGAATTACGCGAGAAGTAAGCAAGTCACCCTTCATTACAAAATTACCATCCGATCTAAGCACTTTTCCTTCATCCAACTCTAGGCCTTGTTGCCACCCTGCTTTCATCGTTTCAAAATCGGTTGTGTCACCCAGCAAATAAATGGAGCCATCCAACCCTTTTATAGAACTAAGCAGGAAAATGGTGGAGTTTTGAGGGAGTAAGCCCATCCATCCTTGCGGAATTACCGCCTTAAAGCCTAGTGTTGGTGTGTAAATTTCTTCGCCCGGGTTATACACTTCACCTGGCGTAATTATTTTTTGCCCAAAACTAAGAATAGAAGAGAAAACGAATATGATTGATAAAATTGATTTCATAGAAATTAGTTGTTATTGCTCGTGTAAAAATAGCTATTTAGATCGAGAAATTTCTTTCAACAAATGTAAGGTTGATCTGTTTAAAATATCAAAGACCTCTTGAAAACCTTGTTCTCCTCCGTAATATGGGTCCGGCACATCTTTGTCTAATCCTTCCAAATCAAACTCCCTCATTTTAAAAATATGCTGATGCTTATTTGTATTTACTTGTCGTATGTTTTTAAGATTTTCATCATCCATCGCAATGATATAATCGAAGTTTTCAAAATCGTTTTTAGCTAATTTTCTTCCACTATGCGTATAAGCCAATCCGTTCTCTAACGCATTGGCAACACTTCGCTCATCGGGTGGAGCACCAATGTGGTAGGCTGCAGTTCCACAGGAGTCACAGGCAAAGTGATTGCCTAGATTATTTTCTTGTGTATGCTTTCTAAACAATGCCTCGGCCAATGGTGACCGACAGATATTTCCTAAACATACAAATAGTACTTTTTTCATAGGTAGTGGTTACTAATTAGTCTTAAACCCTATTAAGATATGAAAATAGAAATATTTTCAAGCTTGTTTATCATTGCAGTTGAAAAACCTCC
>CAZDQR010000158.1:0-7380 GCA_964507315.1 uncultured Roseivirgaceae bacterium | reverse complement strand
AGTATAGGCAATTATTTTTTCTGCATAAGCTGTAATATTATTCGATTTTTGAGCCACATACCTATCGGCTAAAATTTCATGGTTTTCCTTAATAGATTTCTTATAAAAAAGGATAATAGGGTTAAACCAAAACGCAATTTGGAGCAACTCAATAATGAGAATATCAATAAAGTGCTTTTGCTTTAAGTGCAGTTGTTCATGCCTTAATAAATCAATATCTAATTTGTCCTTTACAAACTCATTTTGGCTAATAAAAATGGTGTTATAAAAACTGTAAACTCCAACGGGTTGCTCTGTTTGAATTAGATTAAAACCTGCAAATTTTTGTTCGCTTCTTTTATTAATAATCCTGCTTGCCAATACAAATAGGTTAGTAAAAAATCGAATACTTAAAAAACTTACAACCAAGAAGTATACTGTATTAATACCATGCACAGCACTTAAAAATACAGGAGTAGCTATTCCTTCTCCTACACTTTTTTGAGCATGAGCAAGGTTGCTATTCTGGTAATTGATAAGAATAGTATTATCTGTAATAATAGAATCAGGCAATTGCAGTAAGTCGAAACTAATGGCAGGAATTGCCAATGAAACTACTAGTGTTACTATTAAGTATGCCCTATTAAAATTCAAGGCACTTTCTTTTCTTAATACGAATGAATAAAGCATATAAAAAGCCAACAGTAGAATGGTCGATTTTAAGACATAATCAATCATGGTTTTTTAGTTTTTATTTCATCATCAATAATTTTTCTCAACTCTTTAAGTTCAGCTGCTGTTAGGTTAGTTTCTTTTGTAAAAAAGGAAGCAAACTGAGACGAGGAGTCACTATAAAAATCTTTAATAATGGATTTAATATGCCTTGCGAAATAATCGTTTTTTTTAACTAAAGGATAATATTCTCGGCTATTGCCAAATAGTTTATAATTAACAAATCCTTTGTCAATCATTCTTTTTAGCAAGGTATTAACCGTAGTTACAGCAGGTTTTGGTTCAGGAAATTGAGAAATCAAGCCTTTAAAAAAGGCTTTATCCAACTTCCATAGGTATTTCATTAATTGCTCTTCGGCATTTGTTAATCCCATTTTTGCTCTGTTTTTGTATTTGTTTCTCTACAAATATAGAGCAATTAATTTAAAATGTAATTGCTATTAGTGTTTTTTTATTGAGGTTTCAAGTTGATAGCTGCACACAAAACTCTATTGGGCTAGCCCTGCAATTAAAAAACAATATGCTCAGCTACCCTCCATTGCCAAGTGATTTGGTAAGGGTAATCTTCATAAAGCGCAGAGTCTTCGTTAATCGTGTATCCTTTTTTGAAATTGGCCTGCCCTTGCTTTAGCAATTCTTTAGCTAATTGCTTGTACCCAAGCTTGCTAAGGCAGATGCTCTTATAATATTGAGCATCAGAAAATTGTGGGTACTCATTTAAAACTTTATCAAATTCAATTATTGCCGCTTTGTAGTCTTCTAATTCGTAAAAACTAATGGCTAAGTAAAATCTATCTAAAAAATGTACCCATCCACTTATATTAGATTGTTTATTTATTTCTTCTTGTAATACCTCCAACGCATTATCGAATTGGTTTAGTTGTAAGTAGCACAGCCCCATATAAAACTCCAAAGTGTGATCTTGTTCGTAGGTTGAGCCAAATTCTTTCTTATATTGTATTAAATCTATAAGTGCATTATCATACTCTTTTGCAAAAACACATTTTAAAAAGGCAAGCCTGCTGAGCCATGTTTCTCGATCTAATGCTACAGCCTTATTATAATACGAAATGGCCAGTTGATACTTTTGTTGTTTCCAATATGGAAGTGCCTTTTGTTGCCATAAATAGGCAATGCCAGCGTCTTTTTGGATCCCCTTATCTATCCATTCCTCCCACTCCTTTGTTAGGTAATGATGGTTCCATGCCCCGTTTTTTAAATAGGTTTCAATTATTTCCTCTTTGTTTTGTGCTTTGCTACTAATAGAAATAAGTAGAATGAGTAGTGTAGTTAAAGTTTTCATTTCATTTTTGTTGTTTAGCCCTCATTATTAATGGGAGCTTATCTTATAAAGCCTGCCTTTTAAAAAGTGGAAGTTTCCTTTCGGAAAGGAGTGCAACGCAAATAGCAGCGTTTAAGGACAGGCATTAATAAATGCTCTTGTTTTGCCAGTTATTCTACTCCCAATTTCTCAAGCACATTAACTGCTCCTCTGTTTCTTGGGTTCAATTCAACTGACTTCTTATAATTTATAATGGCATTAGTAGTATCTCCAAGTACCAATAATTGCTCTCCATAGCTATCGTACGGAATAAAGGAATTAGGAAACGCCTCTACATTTAACTTAAATACGAATAGCGCTTCTTCCGTTTTATCCGATTTCAGTAACTCGTAGCCAGCAATGTTCATTTCATCTACATCCCTATAATAATCATTAGACTCCTTAATTTTTACATAATATTCAAGTCCAGCACTTATTCCATCCTTTTTAACGACATCAACCAAGGAGTATGCAACAGATTTATTATGGTTGTAAGGTTTGTTTTCAAGTATGCCAATAATCCCATTGGTGATTTCAAAACGAGCACTTTTCTCTGTATTGCCTAAAATAATAATGGATGATTTAGTAAGCAGAATTCTATTAAACAAGGTTCTAACACCCGGCATTCCCCCGCCATGGCTAACGGTTTCAATTCGTTCCTCGGTATTACCTACTCTCATACCACCAATAATCCAACCATACCCATAATGCCTGCCATTAAATGCGGGCACATATTTACCATATAATAGATCGATATACTTTTTAGGAAGCAGCTTTTCTGTATAAAGTGCTTGGTCCCAAAGAAACATATCTTCTACCGTTGAATAAATACTACCTGCTGCATAAGGGATAGACATATCAATGTAATTCGCATTATAAAATTCATTCCTCAGATACCCATTTGTGTAACTTGAAGCTCTGTTCTCAAGTACTACACGGTTATTATCAAATCCTGAATTGAGCATTCCTAATGGAGTGAGAATATTGTCCTGCAACACCTGTTTGTAGGGTTTACCTGTAACCTTTTCAATGATAACCCCAAGAAGTACATAGCCAGTATTAGTGTATGAATAATCTTCTCCTGGTGAAAACAAGAGGTCTCCTTCTGCAAATATTTTCACTAGGTCTTCTGGCTTGTGGCGGTAAGGATCCATTTTCTCATAGCTGATAAAATCGTGAAAATCTGGTGTGCCCGAGGTGTGCGTAAGTAAGTGATGAATTGTTATTCTATCTGCATTCTTTTTAGGGTAATCTGGTAAATAGGTAGAAATTGGCTCTTGTAAATCCAATTTGTTTTCTGCCACCAATTGCATAATTAGTAGAGATGTAAATTGCTTTGTAATGGAGGCTATCCTAAATTTTGTATCTGTTTGGTTTGGAATTTTCCACTCTGCATTAGCCAATCCAAAACCTTTCTTAAAGATGATTTTTCCTTCATTGGCTACCAAAATAGATCCATTAAACTTTCCATAGCTAGTATAATTGCTAATAAGTTCATCTATTTTTTCAGCTTTGCTTGGGTTCTTAACTGATGCAGTCTGGCTATTACAAGATAAACTTATAGCAGCGACTAGAATTCCAAAATAAATAGTCTTTATAAATGTTCTTTTAGGTGTGTTCATTCTCGGGTTTTTAACACTCGGGGTTGTTAATGATTTTCGCAACTCCATTTTTATAAGATATAGCGAAGGGTATTTCTTCTAAGGTACAACGTGGTTCAATAGTAAACCTAATTCTACCAAACACTTCAAAATCATCATTAGAAAGTAATTTTAAAGATTGCATATACGTAGTGTTTTCCCGTACCCAATTAACGGGTCCACCTACAAAAGGATGAGGGTCTATTTCTTCTACAGAACGAGGCGTTTCTACCAGGATACCATCAAAAGCAAGATGTTCATAGCTTCCTAAATCCATAAAAAACTTACCTGTAAAGTCTCTTTTTGCATTTGGAGAAACAAAATGAGCTCCATTATGTAGCTCCATATTAATAACTAATTGATATTCGTTTTTCCCTGCTTCATTAATTTGTATATCAATTTTATAAGGTTCGGTTGCTATTATTGAGGTCTCATTATTAGAAGAATCATTAAGCTTATTATTGTCGAAAATATAACCAAGACTTAAGAGCGATAGAATTCTTATTGAAATGTTCATGGCTTATTAAATTTAAAAACGGTGTTGCCTAAACAACACCGTTCAATTTGAGTTTTTGATTAATCTTTTTATTCAGCAGATGCAACTTCACCATTAAGTTTAAGTACAATAGCATCTTCGCCAGTATTAGCCATTACGGTTACTGTTTTATTAAAAGTACCTACTTTGGCTGCATTATAGCGAGCGGAAACAAACCCTGTTTTACCAGGAGCAATTGGCTCTTTGGTATAATTTGCAACTGTACAACCGCAAGATGCTTTTACACTAGAAATAATTAAAGGCACATCTCCTTTATTGGTAAAATTAAAAAGGTGTTCTACAGGTTTGCCTTGTTCTATTGTGCCAAAATTATGAGAAGTAGATTCCCACGTAAATAGAGGACCCGTTAGCTCAGCAATTTTACCAATTACCGAAGTGGTTGCAAATACAGTGGTTATAAAAGCCACTGAAGCGAGTAACATCATTTGTTTTTTCATCATTTTATTTGTTTTGTTATGTATCAAATGTGGGTATTTGTTTGTACAACTGCTGTTAATGAAATCCTAATAATTGTTAACGGATTGTTAATGCGGGTTTAAGAGGTCTTCCCTTTTATTTTTTCGAGCATCTCTTTGGCATTTTCTTCAGAAGAATCTATTTCTAATACTTTCTCGTAATACTTTTTAGCTTTCTTAAAGTTTTTTTGCGTATAAAAGTACTCTGCGTAACTATCCCATACATTGGCTGTTTTAGGAAAAAGAAACGTATTTAATTCAAAAGCTATTTTACTTTTATTTGTCATTCCTTTTTCCAAATAAAGATAGCCTAACGAATTTAGCTGACCCGAATTAGCAGCAATCTCATGAAGTAAAAATGCATTACTTTTATAATACTTGACTACAGATGGTATTTTGTTTTCGTCAATTAATTTAGATACCACATCGGCTAATAAATAATTTGGAACATAATTATATCGTTTGCTTAATACTTTTATAATATCTAACCCAAACGAGCCAGAAGGATACTCGATAATACGATCTAATTCACTATTTCCGTGTTTAAAAACAAAGGTAGGCACTCTAAATATTCTATCGTCTTCGGTATAATTATGTAAGCCTTGTTTGTATTTTCCTTCTCGATTATCTAGCGCAAAAAAATGGAGATTCTCTTTAGGAAATTCTACTAAATCCATCAGCTTAACAAATTTTGGTATTTCGCGCTTACTATCGCCACACCAAGTGCCAAAATACACATTAACCGTAATATCTTTAAATTGAGGGCTAAACCTTTTTAGCATTTCCACCCTATCATCTGTATATCCCTGATAAATAGAGTCTTGCCAAAACCCATCTCCCTCTTCTTTTAGTATGTCAACATTCACCTCACCAAGTAGTTGTTGCTTATTATTATTGGTGTATTTTATATAAGTTTGTGCACTTGCGTTAACAATGCTGAGTATGGTAATGCAGCTCATTAAAATTTTCATTTTCATAATTGTTTTCATTTTATACTTTAAGATTTTTATATGATTGCAAATCTTGATTTTTTAAGCAAAACCTTATGTTAATAAAATCTTAACAATTGTTAATGAGTTGTTAACGATTGGTAACAAATTAATAAATGGGCTACTTTTAAGCCGTGAGAGGCAAAAACATCCGCTTGGTACTAATACTTGCAATCCTATCCTTAGTTGGCATAAGTATTGCCCAGATTTATTGGGTGCGAGCAGCTTTTAACCAAGAACAAGACCATTTTCATAGGCAAGTAAATGCAGCACTTAACCAAGTGGCTGGTGAATTCTACAGTATTAATAAAATAAATGCGCCCAATACCAATCCAATAAGGCAGGTACTAGGTAATTATTATATTGTGATGGTAAATAGCCCTATCGATACCAATTTATTAGAGAGTTTATTAAAGAAAGCTTTTTCTAGTAGAGGGATTAAAACTGATTTTGAGTATGGTATTTATAATTGCGATACCCAATGCATGGTGTTTGAAGAATATGTAAGCTCCGATGCTTTACCTGTGATAGAAAGTTTAAACCAACTCCCTGCTTGGAGCGAAACGAACTATTACTTCGGGGTTTATTTCCCAAGTAAAAGTGGCTACCTGCTTAATAGGATGAAAATTTGGATGTTTACAACAGTGGTTCTCCTTGTTGTTATTCTCTTTTTTGGCTATGCAATGTTCATTATTTTAAAACAAAAGAGATTGTCTGAAATTCAAAAAGACTTTATTAGCAATATGACACATGAGTTTAAAACGCCAATTTCTACCATTGCTGTGGCATCAGAAGTATTACAACAACCCAATATTATTGAAGAGCCCGAGCGTTTATTAAACTACGCTACCATCATAAACAAAGAAAATAAACGGTTAAAAGGGCAGGTTGAACGAGTGTTACAATTGGCATCGTTGGAAAATGACGCACTGGAACTTGACTACACTAAAATTTCTGTACATAAAATTATTACGGAGGTTGTAAGTCAATTTTCAATTTCTCATACCCAAGGTAAAATAAACTTTTTAGCCAATGCTAAATATAACATTATTAAAGCCGACAAACACCATTTTATGAATATGGTATTTAACCTCATTGATAATGCCATTAAGTACAGTAACTCTTCTTTTCAAATTATAATTTCTACCAAAAACGAAGGCGGAAGCCTCTTTATTTCTATTAAGGATAATGGAATTGGCATTGCAGAAAGTGAACAAAAGCTCATATTTGACAAGTTTTATAGGGTAGGAACAGGCAACCTGCATAACGCCAAAGGATTTGGCATTGGGCTAAGTTATGTAAAGCTAATGACTAAAGAATTTGATGGCTTCATTAAAGTTGAAAGCAGTGTTGGCAAGGGAAGCACTTTTATTATGAATTTTAAGAATGGATAGTAACACACATATTTTATTGGTTGAAGACGATGAAAGCTTGGCTTTTGTAATAAAAGACAACCTTGAAAAAGCAGGATATCAAATTACATTGGCCACTGATGGAAAGGAAGGCTGCTCCGTTTTTACTCCTGGCAAACACGCCCTCTGTATTTTAGATGTAATGCTACCCAAATTAGATGGCTTTGGCTGTGCCGAACATATTAGAAGCAAGGATAGTAATACGCCCATCCTGTTTTTAACAGCTAAATCGATGAAAGAAGATGTGCTTAATGGATTTAAGCATGGTGGAGATGATTATATAACCAAACCATTTA
>CAZDQR010000157.1:0-7391 GCA_964507315.1 uncultured Roseivirgaceae bacterium | reverse complement strand
TGTAATATTTCTTCATAAAGAAAGACTGATTTTTGCTGAATGATTTTTTTTTAATTCCTCGTTATAAAGCAGAACTCTTTTAATTAATTAAGTGTTCATTTGAAATAAGTAACCTCTCAAAATGAATCATAAAAATCGAGTACTAGCTTTTCTTTCCCTCTTTTTTTTCTGTTCACTAAAAGTGTTCTCTCAAGAAGGACTATACTATTTTCAACCTGCAAAAACATGGGAACTAGGCGGAAGAGTAGGGTTTACAACTTCGATAATTAACTCTAAGGGCGAACCTGATTTAGAGCGAGGGGTTAAGTTGGGCTTAACAGGCGGTGTTTTTGCTCGTTATCAATGGGCAGAACAATGGGCATTGCATACCGATTTAGGTTATTCTATAAGAGGCAATAAATCGGAATCTGGTAATTTTGAGAATGGCTACATCGATTTTGCTGTTACGCCTGTGCGCAATGTAAAATACAAGATGTTTGGTAATGAAATGACGTTTGATTTTTTTCTTGGGCCTGGCATTTCTTTTTTAACAAGTGCTGTTGATAAGGATAACCTTGCAATTGATATGCAACAATTATTGCCATCTACTGAGCTTAACATTGTTATAGGTGGAGGTTTGCCATTGGGTCCAATATTACTTACAGCCACTAGTAGAGTCGGGATGACCAATCTATTTCGTAAGGTTGTTAATGATTCACCTTGGTTTAGCTTTTCTACAGAATGGACAGCGGCTTATAGGTTTAGGTAGGCTTTTACACGGGTTTAAATTGCTCAAAGGCTTGTTTGCAACTATTGCAATAGTGCATAGCTCGGCATAAGGTAGGGCCAAAAGGGGTTTTTAATTGGGTATTGGTACTATCGCAAAAAGGGCATGGGGTTTGCTCAAGAATATCTATATCTACCACTAAATCGTATTTTGGTGGAGGGGCTAGACCAAATTTCTTTAAAGCCTTCCGGCCAGCTTCGGTAATATTATTACTGCTCCAATGGTTTTTAAAACTTGTATTTACTTCAAACTCTTCTACTCCATTGTTTTTAAGTGTTGATTTTACATCTTCCACCATATAATCCATAGCAGGGCAGCCCACAAAAGTTGGAGTCATTTCTACTTGCACCTTTTGGTTAGAATCAACATTAACATGTGTAATTACGCCTAGGTCGATTAAAGAAATCACAGGAATTTCTGGATCCTTCACTTCTTGAAGCCAAGCCATTACATTTGATATGGTTATTTGATTTTGCATACGTTACATAAGTAAAAAGTAGATAGCTCCAATAATCATTAAAAATACGCCAACCAACTCACCATAAAATAAGTAGTTTATTTCCTTAGCCAAGTCTTCATTTTTGGTTACTACATCATCATTATAAACCTTATTTCGATCAACTAAGTTGTTGAACAGTCCTTTAGTTGGTACTTTATACGAAAAGCTTTTATTGATTTTTCTTCTATAAACATAACTAGCAATTTTTAGAAATACTTGAAAAACAACTAGTACGAATAAGCCATTAAGCATTGTGTGATTTTAAATTAGTTCTAATTATGAAATTACCATTGTGCCGTTGGATCGCTGTTAATTACTTCGCCCATTTCATCTAGTAAAGGTTGTAGATGCTCGGTGTGCTCTCCATAACGTCCACCAAAATGAGGTGATTCTTTGGCTAAATCTGGTAATACTAATTGAGTTTTTGATAAAACAGTATCAATATGCTCTATCCAACGTTCACGTAATTCTATTTCTCCTTTAAAGATATTCTCAGAGATTAATTCATTTTCATACTTAGACTCTTCGAAAATTCCCAAGCCAAAAGGGATGGAGTAGTCTAATGCTTTTTGAAGCCTACTTATACTTTCCTCATTGCCATTCCCTAACTTTTTAATCCAACTATCTGCATGCATAATGTGGTAGCGGCATTCTCCTTTTAGCTTTCTGGCTAATAATCGAAGTGGCTCGTAACTAGAGGTAATAAGCATTTCAAATCGATAGTAATCTGCCGTGTCGAACAAAAAATGGCGGATCAAACTAAAATCGTACTCACCAATGGGTAACTCTACAAATTGTGAATTATGAAACTGCGTAGCAGGTCTTGTAAAAGCCACAATATCGGGCTCTTGTTCTCCTAGTTCTTGTAATAGGTTGTACATAGCCAAACTTTGGCCAACCTTGTCTTGTGCCATAGAAGCAAAAGCTATGTCTTCTTCTAATAATGGGCCTAAGCCAATCCATTCAGAATTTCTATGACCAAGAATTAGCTGGTCATCAGCCATTTTATACAGTAACTCTTTTAATGCTTCGTTATTCATTTTACTTGGTGTTTCTAGCTAGGTACTCCTCTATTTTAGCTTGTCCTTTATAATCAATGGCCTCTCTAAATTTTTTATCAGGCAGAGTGTTCCACATTTCTATGTCTTCTTCAGTTGATTGGTAGAAATCAGAAGACTTAGCTACCCAAACGTTTAGGACGGGTTTGGATACATCAAATTTAGATTTTGCTACTTGCAGTGCATGTGCTTCATTATTAGCCATAACAGTACCAGCAAATTTGTGTTGTTTGCCTCGTTTAAGCATATGAAATATCGTGAACTCCTCATTTCCTTGTTCTGCTACTTCTTCAACTGTATCGTAAATGCTTATTTTGTTTTCAGAATAGTCTGAAACAATTATATTGGGGGTTTCAATTGTCCAGATTCCTGCGCAGGTCATTCTACGGCTAAATTGTTCTTTGGCAAAAAGGAAAGCCATTTCGTTATCTGGTGCATGCACAATTCCTTCGTGCTGAAACTTGCCTCCTTCTCTTAAAAGAACAAAAACTTCGTAGGTAGCTAGTTGGTCTAAAGCTTGGGTTGGTGCATTATGGCCAGCTTTAAATACATCTAATCGTTTAAACCGAGGGTCTAATATTTCTTTACTCATGTTGATTAAGCTAAAGGTTTAACATATTGAGTTTCTTTTGAAAGAATAGCTCTACGAACCCATCTTCCTCTTTCTTCAGCTGTTTTTCGAACAGCAATACGTTCTGCATTGCAAGGGCCATCTCCATTAATTACACGTTTAAATTCTTCCCAATCAGGTTCTGTATATTCCCATTTACCAGTAGTTTCATCCTTCCTTAATTTTTCATCTGGAATGGTAAGACCTAGTTCCAATATTTTAGGCACATACATGTCGAGCCATTGTTGGCGGGTGTCATCATTCGAAAGCATTTTAACTTTCCACTTCATAAGTACTTCTGTATGTACCGAAACTTTATCAGGTGGCCCAAAGAAATGTTGCATAGGTGGCCACCATCTGTTTAAAGCTTCTTGCATCATTTTTTGTTGAGCAGGAGTGCCTGTGGCTAAATGAATTACGCAATGATGCCCGTATTTTAAATGGAATGATTCTTCGATGCAGATACGTTCCAATGCACGACTGTAAGGACCATAACTGCCTCTTGCATTGGCTAATTGGTTAACTATCGCACCGGCATCTACCAGCCAAGATATAAAAGCTGAATCTGCCCATGTATAAGCTGGGTAGTTAAATATATTAGAGTATTTTGATTTGCCGCTTAGCAAGTCATCTATCATGGCTTCGCGTGGTTTTCCTAGTGTTTCTGCGGCACTGTAAAGGAGTTGTGCGTGGCCAACCTCATCTTGTACTTTAGCCATTAAAGCTAATTTGCGTTTGAACCCGGGTGCTCGGGTTATCCAAGTTCCTTCGGGGAGTGAACCTATGATCTCACTATGCGCATGTTGCTCTATCATTCTTATGAGTTGCCTACGGTATAGATCGGGCATCCAATCGGTAGGTTCAATTTTTTCGCCACGTCCAATTCTTGCTTCAAATGTGGCCAATAGAACAGGGTCTTCTTCGTGTGGGGCTTTGGCTTTTATCTTTTCAAATGTGTTTCCTCCTCCGTACATAGCTCGTTTTTAGTGGTTGATAGTATCTAATTATCTTGAATTATTAATCTTTTAGCTTGATCCTTTTTTTATTCCTTTAACAAAAATATTTGCAAATGCAGTGTTTAGTTCTTCGGGTGATAAGGTGTAATTATGCCATTTCTGAATGCCATTTAACGAGGACAACATAGCCATAACAGCAAAAGAAGCATCTTGCACTTCAAAAACTCCTTCTTTTACACCCTCTTCAATTAATGCTTTAAAAATACGTTCGTATTCGCGTTGCATTGTAATAAAATCAGTTAGCAGCGGTTCAGATAAATGCCTCCATTCATTCCAAAATACTGCCGATGCGTCAATATCACCCGTAATAATGTTAACATGAGAAACTATGGCTGCTTTAAATTTATCTTCTATAGGCAAATTACTGCTTACAACTTGCTCGATTCCTTCAATAAAATCCTTGCCCATTCGAAAACATATTTTCACTAATATTTGCTCTTTCGATTTTAAATGAGAGTAGATACTTGCAGCCTCAATGCCAACGGTAGAAGCAATATCTCTCATTGATGTGGCAGAATAACCTTTTGATTTAAACAGCTCGGTAGCCGCTCGTTCAATTTGTTCTTTTCTTGGTAAAGCAACTAAATCCATCTAACAAATGTAAGCAACCTAACGTTTGTTAGCAAAGATTTTTAGGCTTGTTCGTTTCAAATCTATATTTTTGTAAAAAAAATGGTTTTTTCATCTCCGCAAGAATTTATAGATAAACTTAATAACTGGTTCAATGGCTTGATTTCCATTCCTTTATTAGCTGTGGCCTATGGTTATTTAGAAATATTTAGTGGAGGCTTGCAAGGTATTTATTCGTTTAATGATTATTTAATTGGAGGGATTATTGTTGTTTTATTATCGTATTCAGTGTTTTCAACGAGAGCCTATAAAAAAACATTAACCACATTTTCAAAAGAGGACCTATTATCTTCGAGGATAGATTCTTATTTTAATGTATCTAAGCAATTCTATTTGCAAATATTTTCAGTATCGTTACTGGCTGTAATTGGACTTTATCTATCTGGTAGCATTGCTTTTGCCGGTTTTTATGCCTTTTTATTATTTCTACTATCTATTTATCGACCATCTTTACTTACGGTAGCCAATAAATTAGGCCTTCTAGGGCATCAACGAGATTTATTCTTAAAAGAGAATACAATTAGTAATGAAGGATGAAATGAAAGAAAATGAATTAATACTAAGAGATATACTAGCAATTGAGCGAACCAAACTAGCCAATGAACGTACTTTTTTGGCTTATTTTAGATCTAGTATTTTCTTTTTGGCCACAGGACTTTCCATTATTCATATTAATTTTTTTGAGGAAGTAAATTATCTCGGCTGGTTCTTTGTAGCGATATCTCCGCTAGTTTTTGGGATAGGGTTTTATCGATTAATTATAGTAAGACGAGATATTAAAAAAATGATAGAGTCGGCCAAGAAGTAATTACATTATATATTCATTATCAACAGGTTCTATTGGCGAGGGGATTTCTTTCTCACCGAGTGTTTCTAGCAAATTAATTTCAATATTTCGAGTAATTTGATCTAACGGAACTCCTGTTATAATATTATCAAATGGATTAAGAAGTGCTCGCCCGATAGAGTGTGAAACCATAAATACATAGCCTAATACCATACTTATTATTATCGACCATACACCTACAAGGTTGTCTGTTACCAAATAATAAAGATCCAGATAAATACATTGGTATAATAAGAATAAGTAGTTGGGAAAACCGTGTTTTTGATACGTTCTGCTTTGCCCATTTCATCGCAAAATCTCGTTATTATTTTGTTTATTTCCATAAATTGAAACCCATCAATCACGCCTTTATGGTATAGGAATTGGATATCTCTTGTTTGTAAATCAAGCAATGCATTATGCTTATTTGTTTTAGTCTTAATAAATTCTGCGTCTTCATCAGAAATATAGTTGAGGTGGCTGCTGGTTCTTGAGTTACGTAAATTTTCTTTTAGAATATAGAGAAATGCAATATGACGAGTGATAATTTTCTTTTTTAAAGAATCTACTTCTTCGCTATCCAATTGTGATGTAGGCATTGCAAACGCAACTATTTGCCGAGCCCAGGTTCTAGAATCATTTACCAAAGAACCCCATATTTTTCTGCCTTCCCACCATCTATCATATGCTTGATTGTTGTTAAACCCAATAAAAAAAGCAAGGGCGGTACCTAAAATGGTGGGTGTAAAAACGGGTAACCGAAGACTCTCAACTACAACATGTTCATTTATAATGTAAGTAATAATACAAATAGCTGCAATAAAAATGGAGCTACGCCAAGTGCCATCTAGTATTCTGCTGATGTATATTTTTTGTGATATTATCATTACTTAAAAGTATAAAAAATGAATGATACTCCCTTACTATTATTTAAAAGCCTTTTCTGTAATTTCTGAGGTTAATGGCAAATAGAAATACTGACATCACACTAATAATGAGCAAAGTTAATGAGAATGGAATGGTCGCATCTAAATATTCCATTAAGGTATAAGGTAGTACTAAAACCATTAGTGTAGTTGAGGCGATAAGCCCAATTAATTTCATTTTTTTCATGCTTACCTAACGTTTGCTTTTCTAATAATTCTTGAAAAAAGTAGTGGAAAAAATCGCTTGATTAGAATAGCAATAGTTTCTTTACCTCCAATTCTGGCTTCTTCTTTTTCTTTTATAATGGCTTTAATAATTTGCTGCCCACAGGCAAAGGCCGACATTCCTTTTGCTTGTCCGTCATCCATTGTATTAGCATTGTCACCTTTTTCTGTAAGAGCGTTTAAGGAAACATTGGTCTTTATTAAACCTGGTGTAATAATAGATACTTTAATGTTTTTCTTCCATAATTCGGCTCTTAACGAATCGTAATAGCCATGTAGCGCGTGCTTAGAAGCGGCATAACTGCTGCGGTATGGTGTGCCAAATTTGCCAACTAAACTGCTAATAGCTACAATATGGCCAAAGCCATTGTTGAGCATTGATGGTAATAAGGCTTTAGTAATTATGGTAGTACTAAAAAAGTTTACTTCCATTAGTCTTCGGCTAACGATAAGGTCGGTATCTGCAGCAAACGAGCGTTGGCTTATGCCACCAGAATGAATTACAACATCAACTTTTCCAAACAGCGCGATGGCTTCTTGGGTTTTAGCCTCTAGTGTGCTGGACTGCGCTAAATCTATGGGCAAAACCTTTACTAACTCTTGATTTTGGCAGTTAGCTTTTACCTTTTCTAGTGCTTCTTGTCTTCGAGAGGATAAAATTAGTTTCACATTTTGGGTTGCTAATACTTGCACAATGCCTTCTCCAATTCCTGAGGATGCACCTGTAACCCAAACAACTTTATTTTCTAATGATGCCATACTTACTTTCGTTTATAGATCACAAAATCAAACGAATATTTGTGCTTGTCATCAACTGGGTGATGCTCACGAGAAA